>JACROS010000001.1 GCA_016214325.1 Candidatus Omnitrophota bacterium
ATTATTGTGTGCCCATAATTTCTGATGGCCAGATTCTAGGAGTAATTAATCTTTATATTAAAGCCGACAGCCCTCGGGAACAGTATAAAATAGATTTTCTTAATTCAGTAGCAAATGTTTTAGCCGGTATAATTAAGCGCAATAAGGCTGAGCAGGCTTTGGCAGATAATGAAAGAAAATATCGTTTGCTTGCAGAAAATGCGAGTGATGTTATCTGGACTGCGGATACTTCCCTTAATTATACATACATTAGCCCTGCAATTACCTCTCTTTTAGGTTATACTGCTGAAGAATCCATGGCAATGGGATTAAGTAAAATGTTTACTCCTAGTTCAGCAGAGCTGGTAAATAAGGTTTTGCTTGAGGAGTTGGAAAAAGAAAAGCTGCCGGAAAAAGATTTAAAAAGAATGAGAACGCTTGAAGTCGGTCTCGTGCATAAAAACGGGCAGTTGGTTTTGGGTGAGGCGACAGTATCTTTTATTCGTAATGAAAATAATGTTGCAGTCGGAATTTTGGGGGTAACCCGCGACATTACTGAACGTAAGAAGATTGAAAACTCTCAAAGGCTAGCTCAGCTTGGCAAGCTTGTTTCTGACATGGCGCACGAAGTGAATAATCCATTAATGGTTATTTCTGGAAGGGCCCAGCTTTCTTTGATGCAGGGTATTAATAATGACTCAATAGAAAAAAACCTGAAATTAATAATAGAGCAATGTGATCGTGCCAAAACAATTATTGACCGGCTGTTAATGTTTTCAAAGCCGGGAAAGGGTGAAATAAAACTGCTCAATATTAATGATGTAATAGAGAATACCATTAATTTGGTTGAGCATCAGTATTTATTAAAGAACGTCAAAATAATGCGTTCTTATGGCGCGAATATTCCTATTATTAAAATTGATGAGAAACATATGCAGGAAGTTTTCATAAATCTTTTGAGTAATGCCAGCGAGGCCATGCCCGAGGGCGGTTTTGTTACAGTAATTACTTCGGTTAATAAGGATAATGTTCAGGTGGATGTTACAGATACCGGAAGCGGAATTCCTGATGAGAATTTATTAAAGATTTTTGACCCGTTTTTCACGACTAAAGAAAAAGGCACTGGCCTTGGACTTTCTGTTTGTGCTGGGATAATGAAGGTGCACGGCGGTGATATAAGGATTAGCAGTAAGTTAGGCAGTGGCACCACAGCCAGCGTGTTTCTTCCGATACAGACTAAGATAAATGCAGAGAATTCTTGTTGTTGATGATGAAATTGAAGTATTAAAGATTATTGATGAATTTCTTACTCAATCTGGTTTTAAGGTTGAGGTTGCACAGGATGCAGAAACTGCTCTAGAAATTTTTGAGAATAAAGTTCCTGATTTAATGATTCTAGATATGCGTATGCCGGGAATGGGGGGAGAGGGGTTATTAAGAGAATTTGCCCTGAAAAAGATTGATATTCCTATTATAATTCTTACCGGTTGTGCGCGCATTGATGGTTGTCCTGAATATATTAAAAAAGCTAACCTGAAAATATTAGTCAAGCCGATAGATTTGAGTATTCTTTTAGGAATGGTAAATGAAGGCTTAGAGGGGTGGAAATGAGCAAACCTAAAATTTTGATTGTAGAAGATGATGATGCATTAAGGTTAACCTTAAAAGAAATTATTGGCCTGGCTTTTGAATGTGTAATTATTGAAGCTGTAGATGGTAGGCAAGCGGTGGAGTTCTTAAAGAATGATAAATTTGATTTGATGCTTTTAGATATAAAAATGCCTGGAATCTCAGGAGTAGATATTATTAAGAAAAAGAAAGAATTATATTCTAATACAGATATCCTTGTGGTAAGTGCTTGGGATAGCCAGGCAATTGCCGCTGAAGTTTTAGAAGATGGAGCTTTTGACTATATTCCAAAGCCGTCAAATTTTAATGTCATTTTAGAGAAAATATCAGAAATACTCAAGAAGAGAGGCAAATATTTGCCAATTTAGCTATAATTTTGCAGTTGCTATTGTTTTTTTATTTGGTATAATTATTCATTATTCAATCAAGCTAAGAGGAGAAAAAAATGGAAGCAATCTTACGTAAAGAAATAATACTTAATAAAACTTTAGGTCGTACTTTAGGCGTGTTAATATTTGTTGTTTTAACTTCTCTAGGGGCATTTGTGCGCTCGGGGCTTATATAAAAATACCACTGCCATTTACACCAGTACCCATCACACTTCAGACTTTTTTTGTTTTGTTATCTGGAGCTTTGTTGGGCAGCAGGCTGGGTGTTACTGCACAATTAAGTTATATTTTATTGGGAGTATTGGGTTTGCCAATTTTTACCGGAGCTGGAAGCGGGCTTTTGTATTTGTGCGGTCCGACTGCAGGGTATTTATTTGGTTTTGTTTTAGCAGCTCTTTTTTGTGCCAAATTTATTAAATATTCGGGTGACAATTTTTTAAAAGCATTTGGTATGTTTTGTGCCGCTGATATATTGTTGCTTGCTACCGGAACATTGTGGTTGAAATTTCTTTTTGGTTATTCATTCACACAGCTTCTTGTTATTGGCTTTATTCCTTTTATTTTGGGCGATTTATGCAAGGCGGCAGCGGCTGCTTTTGTTTATTTGAAGTTCAAATCCCGCTTAAAATAACTTATTAAAGAAACCTCTTGTTTTATATTAATAGGCTCTTCAAGTTTTGATCAAAGAAGTTGCTTCGGTATTTCTTTATCTAAAGGAGGCAAGTAATGAAGGTTAAAGAAGTGATGAACAGGGTGATTACTAGTGTTAAGCCCGAGGATAATGCTTTGGATGCCCTTAAATTATTGTTTAAGATGGAAATTAGCGGGCTCCCAGTAATTGATAGTGACGGCAGGCTGGCGGGAATGTTTACGGAAAAAGAAATTTTGGCGTTTATGCTTCCTAGCTATCTAGAACAGGTTGGCAAGTTTGTTTATGCGCAGGATCCTAAAGCTTCAAAAAAGAAGATTCATGAATTAAAAAATATGAAAGTAGCGCAATTAATGCGTAAACAAGTTGTTGTTGGGAAAGAAGACATGACCTTAATTGAGCTGGCAAAAGACATGCTTACCCAAAAAGCCAGGCGTATTCCTATTATTGATCAGGATGAAAAAGTGCAGGGTATTGTAGCACGTTGCGATATTCTTAAGGCATTGGTTAAGGATGCAGAAATTCCTTTAGAATGCTAAGAAAATTCCTCTTACTCTTTTTTATATCTTTAGGGTTAGGTTTATTTACATTAAACCTCGGCCTTACTCCGCACCAATCTTTGGCTATTTCTATCTTTTCTGTTTCTATCTTGGGAACACTATTTTTTTGGGATTTCCGTCTAAGCTTTGCTTTTTTAGGTATTTCTGTTTTGCTTGCCACGAAGACCATTGATTTAAAGCATGTGATTGAATTTGCTTCTTTGGAGGTAATTCTTTTTTTAGTAGGAATGATGGTTTTAGTCGGCCTTTTAAAGAGCGCAGGTTTCTTCGCTTGGATAGTGCAGTTGATTTTACGGATAAGAAATATGAATGCCGTAAAGTTTGCAGTAGTTATTTCTGTGGTTTCAGCATTACTTTCTACGGTGACATCTGAAGTGGTGTCTATTATTTTTATGGTGGCGGCGGTCCTTGAGATTTGTGATTATTTTGAGGTGGACCCGGTTCCATTTATTATTATTTCTATTTTGGCCACTAATGTAGGCAGTGCTGCTACAGTGCTGGGCAACCCAATTGGTATTCTTATTGCTTCAAAGGCAGGTTTTAGTTTTGAAGACTTCTTAATTAAGGCTTTCCCTTTGGCAATAGTTTGTTTGGCGGTGACAATTCTTTTGGTGCTTTTTTGGTACAGAAAAGCCCTGAATAAGCTTGATTTAAAGATCAAAGAATTAGGTGCAAATGAGATTTTAGTTAAGTTAATTTCTGTTCCTCCGGATAGAGAGTTAAAAATCAGCCTTGCAATTTTTGGGATGACGCTCTTTTTTATTGCCCTGCATCATCGTCTGGAGTTATTCTGGGGCCTTGAGCAGAATACCATACTTTTTATTATGCCTTTGATTTCCAGTGGTTGTGTTATGATTTGGAAAAAAGAAAAAGCGCGAGAATTTATTGAGAAGGATGTGGAATGGTGGACGCTTTTATTTTTCATGCTTCTTTTCGCGCAGGCAGGAACCCTTAAATATACCGGAGCAACTGATGTTTTGGCAAGGGGTATTGCCGGATGGTCGGCAAACAGCACTCCCCTTTTGATTGGTTTAGTTTTATGGATTTCTACCATTGGTTCTAGTATTTTGGATAACGTGGTTTTGGTAGCTGCTTTTATTCCGGTAATCCAGGGTTTTGCGGCAATGAAAATAAATCTACAGCCGTTATGGTGGGCCTTACTTTTCGGAGGATGCCTCGGAGGAAATATTACTTTAGTTGGTTCAACTGCGAATATTGTTGCTTTGGGGATATTGGAAAAAGAGAAGAATATCCGCTTAAATTTCTTTAGGTGGCTTGGGATTGGGCTATGTGTTGGGGTGGTAACGACACTGGTGGCTTGGGCCGCTCTTGCTTTTATACCATTTTATAACAACTGATTATTTGTGTGTCTTTATTTTGCTGGACAAACTTAATGCCCTGTGATAAATTAATTTTAAATTAAGGAGGTGCAGCATGAGTAAAAAGAATGTTTTTATTATTCTTATCGGTTTTTTTATATTCTTTCTAGGCACAAGCTTTGGTTTTTGCCAGCAGCAGATTGCTCCGTCGGTTCAGGCGCAAGAAGAACCTGAAGTGCAATGGGTTTGGGGCGAAGTTGTTAGCGTTGACCCGCAAAATAAAATTTTCTCCGTAAAATATCTTGATTATGAGAGTGATCAGGAAAAAGAGTTTGCAATGAATGTGAATGAAGAAACTGCCTATGAGAATATTAAGAGTGTTGATGAGATTAAGCCAAAGGATGCGGTAAGTATTGATTATATTGTTACATCTGAAGGTAAGAATATGGCAAAAAACATTAGTCTTGAGAAGCCTGAGGTTACAGCCGCGCCTGTTGAGCCTGCTGCTGTGGCAACAACTGCGCCAGAGGCCCCTTTGCCAACGGAGGAAAATAAAGCAGAGTAATTTTAATTGTTTTACAGGTTAATCTGGGCAGGGGCATTAGTTCCTGCCCTTTTATTTTGAGGAAATCGTGTTTCAAAAAATTATTAGTTATTTGGGAGAGTTGCTAGAAAGGCCAAAAAAGAATAAAAAGCTTTGGCAAGCGGGTATTTTTTTGGTTGTAATTACCCCAATTGTTTTTTTATGTGTTTTTAGTTTTTATTTGGTTTTTCAGGCAACCACCCTCCACTTATTTCAGGAAAAAAAAGCTACTGCATATTTATCTGCAACGATATTAAAAGAAAAGCTTGATAAGTTGATAGTTGTTGGCGAGTCTCTGGCTACCCGTCCAAGGTTAGTAGAAGATTTAAGTGCCGGGAAATGGCAAGAAGCAATTCAAGTTTTGAAAAATATCCCCCAGGATTTTCCTTTTATTGATCATATTTTTTTATCTGATGTAAAAGGGAATTTTATGGCTGATTTGCCTCAGACATCAGAGATTACAGGAAAGAATTTTTCTTTTCGGGATTGGTATAAGGGGGTAAGTAGCAATTGGCAGCCGTATGTTTCTGAGATTTATAAGAGAGCAATTGTTCCTGAAAGAAATATTGTAGCTATTGCTGTTCCCGTGTTTGATAGTTTAGGTAATGTTTTGGGCATATTGGTTTTGCAGGTATTACCCGAAACATTTTTTGAATGGGTTAAAGGCGTGGACATTGGGTCAAGTGCATTTATTTATGTCGTGGATAGAAAAGGGCAGATAGTTTTTCATCCTAAAATTCCTGCTTTTGAAGATATTGTTGATTTTTCAATGATTGGTTCAACGCGGGAGGTCTTAAAAGGCCGATCCGGGGTAAATATATTTTATAATCCTGTTGAGAAAGAAAAAGGGTTGGTGGCTTACACTCCGGTTTCTGGTTATGGCTGGGGCGTGGTTGTTGTCCAGCCTGTAAAGTATGCTTTTGACCAACGAAATAGAGGTTTGGCTATTATTGTTGCAGTTTACGCTATATTTCTTGTTTTAAGTTTTGCGTTTACATATTTAATATTGCGCATTTCCATAGAGCGCTATCAGAGAGAGCAGATTGTTAGGGAGTTAAATGTTAGTTTAGCTCAGCGTAATCAGGAGCTCTTAGTTTTAAATAAGGAGTTAGAATCATTTTCTTATTCTGTTTCGCATGACCTGCGTGCTCCTCTTCGGAGTATTGATGGTTTTAGTAGTGCATTGTTTGATGATTATTCTGGTAGCCTTGATGCACAAGGGAAAGATTGCTTACAGCGAGTGCGTAAAGCAGCTCAAAGCATGAATGAGCTTATTGATGATATGCTTTTGTTGTCTCGAGTAACTCGTAAAGATATTGTTTTACAGCCGGTAAATTTAAGTGTGATGGCGCAAGAAATATTTTCTGAGTTACAAATAAGCTCTCCAGAGAGAAAGGTAGAAATCTTTGTTTCTCCGGACATGATTGTGAATGCGGATAAAGGATTGTTACGTATTGTTTTGGATAATTTAATAAATAATGCTTGGAAATTTAGCTCTAGAAATCCGCAGGCAAAGATTGAGTTTAGTTTTAAAGAAGAGCAAGGAAAGAAAATATTCTTTGTGCGTGATAATGGCGCTGGTTTTGATATGGCCTATAAGGATAAACTTTTTAACGCATTTCAGAGGTTGCATTCAGGATTGGAATTTCCAGGCACAGGTATTGGATTGGCTACGGCGCAGCGAATTTTACACCGACATAAAGGGTCTATTTGGGCGGAGGCTCAGGTAGATAAAGGAGCAGTTTTTTATTTTATGTTAGGAGGTAGCAATGAAGGGGTTAATTAAGGTTTTAATAGTTGAAGATTTAGAAGATGATATGCAGTTAGTGTTGCGAGAATTAAGAAAGGCAGATTACGAACTAGTTTTCAAGCGGGTTGAAACAGCAGAAGAAATGAGTTTGGCGTTTGATGAACAGTCTTGGGATATTGTGCTCTGCGATTATAAGTTGCCGCATTTTAGCGCTTTGCAGGCATTGATGCTTGCTAAAGCAAAAGCTTTGGATGTCCCTTTTATAATTGTTTCTGGAACCATTGGTGAAGAAACTGCAGTTGATGCGCTAAAATCAGGGGCACAGAATTATGTAATGAAGGAGAATTTAACGCGTTTAGTTCCGGCAGTTGAAAGAGAGTTGATTGATGCAGCAATGCGAAATCAGCTTAGTGAGGCGCTAAAAGTAAAGCGTGAATTCTTGGGCAGCGTATCACATGAGTTAAAGACCCCGATTGCTATAGCAAAAGAAGGGGCTTCTTTGTTATTAGAAGGCTCGCTTGGCAGTATTAATCAGAAACAGGAAGAAGTCCTTAAATTGATGCAGAAGAATTTGGATAGGTTGATTAAACTGGTAAACAGTCTTTTGATTTTTCAGAGATTAGATGCTGGTAAGATGTCTTATAATTTTGAAGAGAATGATCTTAATGCTGTGATTAAAGAGGTTGAACAGGAAATATCTGGTTTGGCACAGGAAAAGAAATTAGAATTAATCCTTCGCCTTGAAGAAGGCCTCCCTAAAGTTAAGTTTGACAAAGAGAAATTGGCTGAAGTATTGGCACATTTAATTAGCAATGCGATTAGATTCACCACAGAAGGAAGTATTGTTGTTAAAAGCCAGAAGATGAAGGATTGTCTTCAGGTTTGTATACAGGATACAGGAGAAGGTATTCGGCAGCAAGATTTGCTTAAGTTATTTCAGCAATTTGAGCAGATAAAAAAAGGCATGGACCGTAAAACTGGCGGCACAGGGTTAGGGCTGGTGATTAGTAAAAAGATTATTGATGAACATAAAGGCAAAATTTGGGTTGAGTCTGAATATGGCAAGGGCTCAGCTTTTTATTTTACCATTCCGTTTTAATAACTAATCAGACTTTGTCATTGCTATTCAGGCATTCTTTGCTATAATTTCTATGGATTAGCTAAGGTTTTTTACAAGAAGTTTAGTTTTTATATTGTTATTTTGGATTAGAATATGTTAAAAGTATTGTGTGTTATTGGATTATTGGGTTATTATGTTCTTATGTTTTCTGGATGCGCATCTTTGAAATCTATGATTCATCCTAAGGCTAAGCTGGATAATAACGCCGGAGCCAAGCCTTTACCTGCCTATAGCGGCCCAAAAGCAAAGGTAGTAGTTGCGGATTTTGATGTAAAAGCAGCTAAGGCAAATAGTCAGATTGGCGCAGGTTTACGGGAAATGCTGATAGCGGCTTTACTAAATAGCAGCCGTTTTTCTGTTATTGAACGTCAGGATTTGGCTGCAGCTATGAAGGAGCAAGAATCGGCTAACTCTGCAGTTGGTCAAGAGGTGCCAGCAGGCACAGAAAAAGAAAATACTAAAACTACTGATTTAATTATCACTGCAGCAGTTACTGAATTTGAACCTGAATCCTCAGGAGGATCTGCTGGTATTGGCGGAGGCGGAGGAGTGGGAAGTGGAGCTTTAGGGGGGCTTCTTGGGGGTTCGATGACTAAAGCTCATATAGCTATGGATGGAGAAAGCGATTCGGATTTGTATTGTTGAAGCAGCGCGCTATGTTTCTCAGACGGCTCCGGTAAGCTATTTCAAATATTAAGAAATGAGGTGTTTAAAATGGGTAAAAGAAAAAGAAGAGGAAAGTTAAACTGGCGTTCAAAGAAAGCAAATAAAGGAAGGAAGCCCTGTTTAGGGTAATTTCTTAACTATGATCCTAGCCTGGATTCTGGCAAGTACCTCTGTTGTCAGCTTGATTTCTTTGGTGGGTGTGTTTACTCTGGCAATAAGAAGTGATTATTTGCAGAAGATCCTTTTTCTGCTTATTGGTTTTTCTGCCGGCGCATTAATTGGCGGTGCGTTTCTGCATTTACTACCAGAAGCGCTTGAGAAAACCAACAGCACAATGGTATTTTATTACTTAATTCTTGGGATTGTGCTGTTTTTTATGTTGGAAAGGTATTTCCACTGGCGGCATTGCCATGCTGAAAAATGTGATGTGCACGCCTTCACTTATTTAAATCTTATAGGTGATTCCTTTCATAATTTTATTGATGGTTTGGTAATTGCGGCTAGTTTTGTTATTTCCATAAAACTAGGGTGTATTACAACTCTGGCAATTATTCTGCACGAGATTCCACAGGAATTAGGTGATTTTGGAGTTTTGATTTATGGCGGGTTTTCTAAAAAGAAAGCTTTGATATGTAATTTTCTTACTGCTCTAACTGCTATGGTGGGAGCTGTTATTGGATATTTTATCGCTGATTTTACGAAAGGGTTCATTACTGTAATCCTTCCTTTGACTGCTGGAGGATTTATTTATATTGCTGCTTCTGATTTAATTCCTGAGATACATAAAGAGAAAGATTTGCGTCGATCAAGTTTGGCTTTCTTAGCGTTTCTTTTGGGAATAGTTTTTATGGCAGCTGCAAAAATCCTGTTGCACGCATAACATCCTTTATCAAAATAATGAAGAAAATAGCGCTTGCAAAGATGAAAGAAAACCAGAAGGGTAAAGTTCTGGAGATTGCTGGAGGAAACTCCATAGAGAATAAATTTATGAGTATGGGGATTTATCCGGGAAGGGAAATTACTAAGCTTAGCCATTTTGCGTTAAGGGGGCCGGTTACTATTAAAACAGGCAGGAGCGTTTTGGCCTTAGGCCATGGAATGGCTGCAAAAATAATACTTGAGGTAGAATGATAAAAAGAGTATTTCTTATTGGTAATCCTAATGTGGGAAAAAGTGTTGTTTTCTCCCGTCTTACCGGCGTGCAGGTGATTTCTTCTAATTATCCTGGGACTACAGTTGAGATAACCAAAGGTTACCTTAAATTAGGTGATGAGAAAATTGAGGTTATTGATTTGCCCGGAACGTATTCCTTGGAACCAAGTTCTAAGGCAGAAGAGGTGGCGGTT
Source organism: Candidatus Omnitrophota bacterium (assembly GCA_016214325.1). Taxonomy (GTDB): domain Bacteria; phylum Omnitrophota; class Gorgyraeia; order Gygaellales; family Profunditerraquicolaceae; genus JACROS01. The sequence continues at coordinate 9,991 of JACROS010000001.1, forward strand.
AATCTTTTAAGAGAGTCTTTGCCGGGTGAATCAGCGGTTATTAATATTATTGATGCTACTAATTTAGAGAGAAATCTTTTTCTTACCCTGCAGCTTATTGAACAAGGTTATCCGCTTATAATTTGCCTTAATATGTGTGATGATACTGAACACCGGGGGATTCATATTGATTTTAAAAAGCTTGAAGAGCTTTTAGGGGTAGCTGTAATTCCAACTTGTGCGGTAACTGGCGTAGGAATTAAATTTCTGCTAGAAAGATTGAAAGAGATAAAACCTCTTGTTGAAAATAAACTGACTCATGAGGGGCGTTGGCAAAGAATAGGCGTTATCGTTGATAGTGCTCAAAAATTGACCCATCGGCATCATAGCTTCCGCGAGATGCTGGAGGATGCCACTATCCGGCCGCTAAGCGGTTTATTTATATCAATTGCAGTTGTTTATGCTTCTTTTAAAATGGTGCGTTTTATCGGCGAGGGGCTGATTAGCCGTATATTTGATCCCTTCTTCTTTAATTACTATCAGCCACTTGTAGAACGCGTATCTTCTGTTTTGGCGCCAGGCAGTTTTCTGCATCATTTGGTTGTTGGTGAGTTGATCAACGGTAAAATTGATTTTAAACAGTCAATGGGGGTTTTGACCACTGCGCCTTATATTGAATTTGCCATGGTGCTTCCGTATATCATTGCTTTTTATTTTGTTCTTAGTATTCTGGAGGATATTGGCTATTTACCCAGATTGGCCATATTGCTTGATAATTTGTTGCACCGGCTTGGTTTGCATGGATTTGCGATTATACCTGTTTTGCTTGGTTTTGGCTGCAATGTTCCGGGAATTTTGGCTACTCGTACATTGGAATCAAAACGCGAAAGATTTATTGCCACTACCTTGATATCTATTGGAGTTCCATGTGTTCCACTACAAGCGATGATCTTTGGGCTCTTGGGAAGTTTCTCTGGTTTTTATGTTGGAGGAGTGTATTTGGTGTTATTTTCTATAGTAATTATTACTGGAATATTGTTAAATTATTTTATCAAAGGCTACAGTCCGGAGTTGTTGCTTGAGATTCCTCCTTACAGATTTCCTCCTATAGCTACTTTGGCGCAAAAATTATTTTTCCGTATTAAGGGGTTTATATTTGAGGCTGTACCGATTGTACTTTTAGGCGTAGCTTTAATTAATCTTATGTTATATTTTAACCTATTTGATTTTGTTACCGGGATTTTCGCTCCTGTGATTCAAGGGCTTTTTGGTTTGCCAAAAGATGCAGTGGTTGCTTTGGTGATTGGGTTTTTGCGTAAAGATGTAGCGGTGGGCATGTTAATCCCGCTGGGATTATCAGCAAAACAGTTTTTTATTGCTGCAACGCTTTTGGCAATATCTTTTCCGTGTGTGGCTACATTTGTGGTTATTTGGAAAGAGCTGGGGTTAAAAGAACTTTTAAAGGCAACGGCAATTATGATTGGGGCTAGCCTTGTTGTAGGTACGGTTCTTAATTTTGGTATATTACATTAGATGCGTGCCTTAGCCTTAATTTCCGGCGGCCTGGATAGTATTCTGGCTGCAAAATTAATACAAAATCAAGGTATTGAAATTATTCCTATAAATTTTAAAATTCCGTTTTGCAAAAAACAAGATATAGCTTCTTTAATAAAAGAATACATGGGCCTTGATTTAGAAACCATTGATATTAGCGCTGATTTTTTGAACCTGTTGGCTCAACCCAAGCATGGTTTTGGTTCTAATATGAATCCCTGTATTGATTGTAAAATATTGATGTTGCAAAAAGCAGGGCAATTATTGGCTAATTTTGGTGCCGAGTTTGTGGTTACTGGGGAAGTTGTGGGCCAGCGTCCGATGTCTCAGCATCGCCAGGCGCTTGAGCTGATTATTAAGGAATCTGGTTTAGCAGGTTTAGTGGTACGTCCTTTGTGCGCCTTACTTTTGCCTGAAACTGTTCCTGAGATTAAAGGCTGGATTAAAAGAGAAAAGCTTCTTGGCCTTAATGGACGTTCTCGTAAAGGGCAGTTTTCTTTGGCAAAAGAATTCAAGTTTGAAAAGTTTGCCCAGCCTGCCGGAGGGTGTTCGTTAACTAATCCGGAATTTGCTAAAAGAATCAAAGATTTAATTAAGCATCAAGAATTAGATATGGAAAATGTTGAATTGTTGAAGATTGGCAGGCACTTTCGTATTTCTCAGGAAGCTAAGCTGATTGTCGGGCGCAATCAGAAAGAAAACAACCAACTGGATGAATTTTTAGAAACCGGTGATTATTTATTTATGCCTAGAGAAGATATCGCCGGGCCAACAGCTTTAGGTAAAGGGAAATTTGATAACTCAATGATTAAATTATCCAGTGAAATTGTTGCGCGTTATTGCGATTGTGATAAGAACAAGGAAACAAGCGTTTTGTACCGCCATTTTCAGGCAAAGGATTTTGAAACTTCTGTGGTTGAGCCTGCGCCAGAGAAAATATTGTCTAAGTTTAGGATCTAGTATTTTACTGAGCCACCGATAAATACACTATGCGCAAAGAGGCTTTGCTTTACGAGAAATTACCAGGTAATTTAACGCATTGTTATCTTTGTTCCCACCAGTGTAAGATTGCTGAAGAAAAATTCGGTTTTTGCGGTGTAAGGCAGAATATTAAAGGGACGCTTTATACTCATGTTTATGCCGGGGTGATTGCTGCGCATACGGATCCGGTTGAAAAAAAACCTTTGTATCGCTTCCTTCCGGGGACGTCTAGTTTTTCCATTGCTACCATTGGTTGTAATTTCCATTGTTCATTTTGCCAAAATTTTAAGATTTCTCAAGCTTCGCTAAGAGATGGTTCATTTGATTATGGTGAAAGGCTTCTTCCAGAAGATGTAGTGAGGCTTGCGTTAGAGAATCACTGTAAAAGTATTTCTTATACTTATACCGAGCCAACAATATTTTTTGAATACGCTTTAGATATCGCAAAGATTGCTAAAAGTCAGGGCCTTTTTAATATTTTTGTTACCAATGGCTATATGACTAAACCTTGCCTTGAAATGATTAGGCCTTATTTGGATGCGGCAAATGTAGATCTTAAATTTTTTAAAGACACTTCTTACAAAAAGATTTGTGCGGGAAGTCTTAAGCCGGTATTAGATTCTATTAGGTTGATGCACGAATTAGGGATTTTGATAAAAATATTCCCTGGCATATTTCCCGCTTTCATCCGGATTATAAATTTGTAGATTATCAGATGACTTCGGAGAAAACCTTAAATCTCGCCTATGAGGTTGGTAAATCTGCAGGGTTAAAGTTTATTTATATCGGGAATGTTTCTGGTTTTGGCAGTGATACTTTTTGCCCGCAGTGTAATAAGCTCGTAGTGGAAAGGGATGTTTTTACTGTTTTAGATAACTACATAACAAATGGACAGTGTTCTTTTTGTCAGGCGTATATACCGGGTGTATTTTCAGGATGATTTTTTTGGGTTAATTAAAAAGTTTAATGACCTCTGTTTCTTATGATATAATTACTAAGGTGTCCCTGTATGGGGCATCTTTTTTTGGGAAGACAAAATGAATAATATTGTTATTAGGCAGTATCAAAAGTCTGACCGGGTGAGTGTAAGAAAGATTGCTTGGGATACTGCGTTTATAGGAGAACCTGCCAGTGCTTTTTTTGAGGGGCAGGATGTTTTTTGTGATTTTCTTACCAAGTATTTTACTGATTATGAGCCGGAGTCTTGTTTTGTGGCTGAGTTAGACGGCAAGATTATTGGTTATGTTATTGGTGCTAAAGATACGCATATTTTAGCTAAGAAGTTTTTGTTACAAATATTTCCTATTTTACTGGCCTGTTCTTTTTTAAAGGGAGTTTTTTTTAGCAAGAAGAATACTATTTTTTTCTTCAATCTGTTTAGAAGTATCTTTTGTGGTGAGTTTAAGATGCCTGATTTCTCAAAAGAGTACCCGGCAACACTGCATATTAATTTAGCTGCAGGATTCAGGCATATTGGTGTTGGCTCAAGGTTATTGCAGAAGTATTGTGATTATTTAAAGATTCAAGGTGTTAAAGCAGTGCAGCTTGCCACTATGTCTGAACAGGCAGCTGAATTTTTTGTTAATCATGGTTTTAGCCAGTTATTCTCCGGTAAGCGCACTTATTTTAAATATTTAACAAAAAAAGATATTCCAATTTATATTTATGGAAAAAAAATTATTTAAATTTTCAGCAGCTCAATGTGCAGTATTCTTTGATTTTGATAATACTATAGCTTCTTGTGATGTGCTTGATAACATTCTTCCGCTTTTTTCCAGCAATAAGCATTGGATTGAACTGGAAAAACTTTGGCAAGAAGGTAAGATTGGCTCGCTTAAATGCCTTTATGGGCAGCTTAAGGGAGTTAGGATTACTAAAAAAGCCCTGAATGAATATCTTTCTGGCATAAAGATTGACCCTTGTTTTGACCGCTTGGTAAGTTTTCTCAAAGAAAGAAGAGTTAAGACCGCGGTATTAAGCGATAATTTTGATTATATTTTAAAGAATATCTTGAAACGTCATTCTATTAAAGGCTTGAAGGTCTATTCCAACAAGCTGGAGTTTTCTAAAGACAGGCTCATTCCACAGTTTCCTTATCAGGCTAAAAAATGCCGTATTTGTGCGCATTGTAAGACAAAAAATCTCTTGGCAAATAGTTTTAAAAATTCTATAATTATATATGTTGGAGATGGGCGTTCTGATATTTGCCCGGCAAAATATGCAGATATTGTTTTTGCTAAAGATAGTTTATTGGAATATTGCATAAAGAATAAACTCAATTATTTACCTTACAAAAACCTCAATGATGTTTATGGATTTCTTAAAAGGAGCTTGAATGGGAACAAAACAGGTAACAAAGCTTGCAGTAAATAAGTTAAAAGAGATTCCTAATAGCGATGATCTATTGGTTCTGGAGGCAAAATATTGCTCTTGGGGCGATACGGTGCATTATGCCGAGAAATTGAATATTTTTAAGTCGGCAGATGGAAGCTTTTTGTATGACAACGAGGGAACAGAATTTTTGGATTTACAGATGTGGTATTCAGCGGCTAACTTTGGTTATCGTAATAAACGCCTTAATGCTGCTTTAAAGAAACAAATTGATACCTTGCCTCAGCTTGCTTGCCAGTATTTGCATGAGGAAAAAATTCAGCTGGCAGCTAAAATTGCCCGCCGCTCAGAGATGATTTTTGAAGAAAAGGGCAGGGTGCATTTTAATGTTGGCGGTTCTTCTGCCTTAGAAGATTCAATGAAGCTGGTAAGAAATCATACCGGTAGAAGCCTCACTTTTGCTTTTATGGGAGGATACCACGGCAGGACTCTTGCAGCATCAGCGATTACTTCAAGTTTTCGCTATCGCGAACGTTACGGACATTTTGGGGACAGGGCATTGTTTGTTCCGTTTCCGTATTGTTTTCGCTGTCCATATGATAAGAAAAGAGATTTCTGCGATTTATTTTGCTTGAAGCAATTTGAACGTCTTTTTGAAACTGAATATTATGGAGTTGTGAATAAGAAATCCGGGAAATGCGAGTTTGCTGCTTTTTATGTTGAGCCAGTGCAGGGGACAGGGGGATACATTGTTCCTCCGCATGAATATTTATCTGGCCTTAAAGAAATTCTGGATCGGTATAACATTATGCTTGTTGATGATGAGATTCAAATGGGGTTTTTCCGCACCGGAAAGTTCTGGTCAATTGAGCATTTTAATATTACTCCTGATATTATTGTTTTTGGAAAAGCGCTTACTAACGGGCTTAACCCGATTTCAGGAGTTTGGGCAAAAGAAAAACTTATTTCTCCGGATGTTTTTCCTCCAGGCTCAACTCATGCAACTTTTTCATCTAATCCTCTTGGCACTGCTGTTGGTTTAGAAGTAATGAAGTTAATTGAGGAATCTGATTTTGCTGCTCAGATTCCGCGCAAGGGGCAGTATTTTGTATCTCGACTTAAGAAATTGCAGAAGAAATTTCCTCAAGTTGGAGATGTTGATGGGCTGGGTTTGGCACTACGAGTTGAGATTTGCCAAAAGGATGGCTATACTCCAAATAAAGAGTTAACTGACGCGATAGTTGAGCTTGGCCTGAGCGGTAAATTGACCGCCGGTGGAAAGAAGCGCGGTTTAATTCTTGATGTAGGAGGATATTACAAAAATGTTTTTACCATTGCCCCGTCGTTTTATATTACTGAAAAAGAAATTGATTTGGGCGTGGATCTTCTCGAGGAAGCACTCTCTAAGGCATTAAAACAAGCGCGTTCGTGAATAATTTAATCAGGGTTTTGAATTTTGATAACAGCCTCTTTAACCAAAAGAGGCTGTTGGCTTTTTATGAGCCTGAGATTATTGATTTATTTGATTTAGGGCCAAAGGCTCGCCTGTGGATGAATAGGCATGTAAAAGATGCGATAGAAGCCAGGATTCAAAAAAACTCAATTTCAAAGATTAATCTATTTGGCTCAGGAGATTTCCACCATATAACAAATATCTTATTGAATCAAATCAAAGATGATTTTTTTTTTTTTTTTTTTGATTTTCATCCTGACTGGGATATTCTGCCTCCTCGATATGGGTGCGGGTCTTGGGTAACTGAGGCACTTAGGAACAAACGCCTGAAAAAATGTATTTTGCTAGGAATTGCCTCAGAGGATATCTCTAATTGGAATATCCAGGCAGGAAATTTATCCAGCCTTAAGAATAATCGTCTGGAGATTTATCCTTACCAGCATGCGCCTACTAATGTTTATTTACGAAGAGTTCCGGAAAATGTTTCTTTAGAAAAACAGAAAGGTTCGTTTTGTAGTAAAGTGATTTGGAAAGAATTAAGAACCAAGGTGCTGGCAGATTTTATTTTGGCTTTGGTTAAACAGATTCCAACAAAGAAAGTTTATATATCAATAGATAAGGATTGCCTTAGAAAAGAATATGCTATTACAAATTGGGAAGAAGGGTTGTTGAGTTTAGAGCAGCTGCTGCAGGCTTTGAAAATTATTAAAGATAACTCTGAAATAATCGGCCTTGATATTACCGGAGAGTATTCGCCAATTTCTGTTTCAGGAAAATTTAAGGGAATTCTTTCGAGGCTGGATCATCCTAAGAAAAATTTTGCTGATTCGTTAAATATTGCGGCAATTAGTGAAATTAACGAGAGAACAAATTTAAAGATTCTAGATCTTGTTACAGCTTAGAATTCTCGTAGTTTATTAATTACCGTTTCTAGGTCTCTATTTTTAAGAAAAGTGCTAGTTGAGATAGTTAGGTGGCGCGCTGCAATATCTTTTGCGTTTGGACATGGGTTTTGTGGAATGATTTCTTTTAGATAATCGTAATCAGTGATTGCACAAGCATAGGCTTGAAATATTCCAAGGCCAGAACCAATAAGCTTATTGAATGCATTTTCCTTTCTTTGAGGAGTATTAAAAAGTATTGTTAGAAAAGGGTAGGTAGCCTTATCGTCTTTTGATTCTCTAATAGTAGTTATTCCCGGTTGTTGTTTTAAAGCCTCTAAGTAATAGCCTGCTTTTTCCCGTTGTTTTGTAATTTCGTTTTCTAACCGGCTAAATTCAAAATGGCCAATTTTTTTTCTGAAATTAGAAACATTGTGTATATCAAAATCAATAGTGTAATATTCTGCAAAAGCTTTTAGAGATTGTCCTTTTAAATTCCAGAAAATTTGCGGCAAGCGGTATGCCCACCAGAATAATTGTGGACGGTAAATAAACCAATATCCGATTAGTTCAATAACTTTTAAAGTTTCAGAGCAGAAATTGTTTTTAACTAGCTGTTTAATTGTGGCATCGATTTTAGCGCCGTATTCTGGGTTATTAGCGGCAATTACTCCGCCTTCGTAAATAGTCAGGCCCTTTCCGCGGCAAAGGCTAAAGAAGGCAAAATCACCAATTGAGCCAATCTTTCTACCATTATATTCCGCACCTAAACTTTGCGCGCAGTCTTCAATAACGAAAATGCCATTTTTCTTCGCGATTTCTGTAGTTTTGTTCATGTCTACAGGGATCCCTGCCAAATGTGTAGGAACAATCGCAAGAATGTCTGGGTTGTTTAGGCATATTTTTTCCAGTTCTTCAAAATTAAAATTAAAATTATCTTTTTGAATGTCACAGGCTATTATTTCTAATCCGGCGCGCTTTATTGCTAGCGGAATCAAGGGGCAGATAAAAGCAGGAATAACCACTGTTTTCTTGGAGGAAAACTGTTTTATGGTTTCTAAAATTAGGTAAAAAGCAGCAGTTCCTGAGTAAGTAACTTGTGCGTAACAAGCCTTTAGGTAAGCCTTAAAATCATTTTCTAATGCATTTATGGAAGTTTTTTTAGAAAAAGAAGAGAGGATGTCTTTTAAATATAATGCAAATCCAGCAGTAGGAGGAATTTCTTTAAAAATACCCATAGTTTTTTAATAAATATTTGTAGCAGATTTTATTTTATGATAAAATGCTTCTCTATTCAAGGAGAGAATCAGCTATGCTTAAAAATAAGCTCACCGTAAAGATACTAGTATTTCTTGTTTTCTCGGATATACTGGAAACTTTTACGCAGTTTTGTTTTAAAAAAGGCGCGCTTAACGCAGCTAGCCTTGATGTTAATAACTTAGCTGGATTGAGCCTTTTTCTAAAGGCTGTTTTTTCTTCAGGTTTTATTTGGATCGGTATTTTTTCTGTAATATTTACTTTTATTATCTGGTCAACTATTCTTTCAAAAATAGAATTAAGCGTGGCTGTTCCCATTGCTAGTTTTAGCTATATCTTGGTTCCTTTGGTTTCAGTGGTTTTTCTGCATGAGAAAATTTCACTCTTAAGATGGGCAGGGATAATTTTTATTTTAGCAGGCGTAATTGTTGTCTCAAAGAGCAGCCACGAGAAAGAAGGCGCGTAAAATGAAATTCGGATTATTATTTATACTTTCTTTAATCGGCCTGACAAGCTTACTTGATACCATAAATCAGCTTTTTCTAAAATCAGCAATTAATTCTCTTCAGGTAAATTTAAGTGCCAATGTATTTAAAATCTTAAAATTCGTTTGGCAGGTAATTTTAATTCCTAAAGTTTGGTTGGGCGGGCTCTGTGCTTTAGTTTCACTTTGTATATGGCTTTTTGTTCTTTCAAAGTCAGATTTAAATTTTGCATTTTCTGCTGACAGTATGCATTATATCTTTATTGCTTTTGCCTCAAGGATATTCCTAAAAGAAAAAGTCGGTTTCAGGCGCTGGTTAGGCACAATTTTCATTGTTCTGGGGATTGTGCTTATAAGTATAAGCTAGTTCTTCCTGAATTCAGGCTTAATTCAAACAAGCTTTTCTTAATTAAAAATAAACTTAAAATTGATAGGAAACTCCAGCAAGAGCGTTATAGGTATTTATACCATGATTACGCTTGCCCATGCCGGCGTTAGAGAGATGCCCGAATCTTCCTTCAAGCGTGAAGGCAAGATTATTTTTAAAGAAATAATGAAATCCTGCTCCGCCTTGTTCTTGAAAGTTAAATTGGGTAGATTGTTCTCTTGTGTGCAGAGTCATGTATAGCATGCCTACCCCTGCTTTAACATAGGGTTGAAATTTTGAAGTTTGTGGAAGCAGGCCCATCTTAAAGAAAAACATAGTTCCTAATTCGAAGTTACTATGAGGGCTGGTTATATAAGAGATGGAAGGCTCTATCTGAAACTGTAATAAGGAGCGCGGGTTAAATTTAATTTTTTCTGTCAGTGGTTTAAGGTTAAAGTCAAATGCAACAAGAAATGGAATTCTCCGGTAATCTTTTTGTGCCTGCAGTTTGCCTCCCCAGACAAAGCCGGTAAGAAATTCAATTGCCTCAAGGCATTTTGACTTTTTGGTTTCTTCTGCTGATACGTTAGCTAATAGCGAAAAGGTTAAAGTTAGTGTTAATAATATGATTAAAACTTTGTTCATTTTTTTGTCCCCTTTCTATTAGTGACTTTGACACAATTATATTAAATCCTATTAAAAAAGCAAGAATTATTTTGTTTTCTATTTGACTTGACTTTTGGTTTGAGATGCATAAAATAGTAAAGTATCAATAATTCGTAACTCAAAGGAGAGCAATGACTAAAAGTATTTTTGATTTAATTATATTTATTTTAGCCTATATTTTGTTTATTTTTCTTCCTAATAAAAGGGCGCATATTGCAATTATAGCAAGCTTGGTGTTGGTTTTTACTCAGGTAATCACTTTAAAGCAGGCTTTTTATGCAATAAATTGGAATGTTATGGGGATATTTGTGGGGACTTTAATAGTGGCTGATATTTTTATGCAAAGCCGCGTTCCGGCATACCTTGCAGAAATAATTGTTGATAGAGCGAAGAATACTGCTTCTGCAATTCTTTATATTTGTATTTTAACAGGTTTTATTTCAGCTTTTGTAGAAAATGTGGCTACTGTTTTGATTGTTGCCCCTATTGCTTTGGCCCTAGCAAAGAAGTTGAAAATTAATCCCATGAATATGATGATTGCTATTGCAGTTTCAAGTAATTTGCAAGGAGCTGCTACTTTGATTGGCGACCCTCCAAGCATGCTTTTGGGCGGATTTGCTAAAATGAATTTTGGAGATTTCTTTTTTTATAAAGGAAGGCCGAGTATTTTCTTTGCTGTTGAGATTGGAGCATTATTTTCTTTTCTGGTATTGTATTTTGTGTTTCGTTCGCATAAAGAGAAGGTTCAATTGTTGGCAGTGGAGAAGGTTAAATCCTGGGTGCCGACGATTATTCTGGTGTTATTAATAATTCTTTTGGCAGGATCTTCATTTTTAGATGCCGGATTTTCTTATATGGCAGGAATACTTTGCGTAGTTGCAGGGATTGTGTCCTTAATATGGGAGAAATTTATAAATAAAAGTTCTATTGTTGCAGGAATCAAGAATTTAGACTGGGAAACAACATTTTTTTTAATGGGAGTTTTTATTTTAGTCGGAAGCATTGCTTTGACCGGCTGGATTGAGGCTTTGTCGAATTTACTTTCAGGTTTAATAGGAAAAAATATTTTTCTTGGATATGGATTACTGGTTTTTATGGCAGTTTTACTTTCTGCCGTAATAGATAATGTCCCGTTTTTGGCGGCAATGCTGCCGGTAGCGTTATCTCTTTCAGATAAACTGCAAATAAATCCTTCTTTGTTCTTGTTTGGATTGTTGATTGGGGCCAGCCTCGGAGGAAATATTACTCCTATCGGAGCATCTGCGAATATTGTTGCCTGCGGCCTGCTTAAAAAAGAAGGGATTGAAGTCAGGTTTAAAGATTTTATGAAAATAGGCGTTCCTTTTACCATAGCTGCAGTGTCGGCTGCCTCGTTATTTGTCTGGTTTGTCTGGAAAGGATAATAAAAAGGAAAAAGGAAAAATTTTTCTTGACAAATGATACTATTGTGGTATCATTTAAATATAAGAAGGGAGGGACGTATGAAAGTAACAATTAGGTATATGTTGCGCCCCGTAGCCCACTGTAAAGAGGGCTGCAGTATTTTGTCCTCCGACGCCTTGATTGAGGGAAAGTAAATTTCAGGGATCGGAGTCCCGGCCGAGCGAAAGCGAGCGTCGGGGCTGGGCATGACGATAAACTGCCCAACCGTCTTTATTGTTTATTAATAGGAGAAAAATGAAATTAATTACCCGCGATACAGATTACGCTTTAAGAGCCCTTTGTTTTATTGCTAAAGAAAAAGAAAGAATTGTTGCTGTTTCTGAGTTGGTAAAAGAGCTGAAGATTCCCAAACCTTTTTTAAGAAAAATTCTGCAATCTTTGCATAAACACGGAGTGTTGGCAGCATATAAAGGGGTGGGTGGTGGTTTTAAATTAGCAAGGCCTGCTAATAAAATATTTTTGTTTGATTTACTTGCAATATTTCAGCAGGATTGGCATTTAAACGAATGCCTTTTCAAAAAGATGCTTTGTCCTAATGTTAAAAAATGTGTATTAAAGAAAAGAATTGATAAAATTGAAGATTTTGTTAGAAAAGAGTTAAGTTCAATTAGCATTGCGTCTTTGGTAGGATAAGGAGAAATAATGATGAAAAGAAAAATTATTAAAATTGATGAGGATAAATGTAATGGTTGTGGCCAGTGTATTCCAAATTGTCCGGAGGGAGCTTTGCAGATTATTGATAAAAAGGCTCGGCTTGTGAGTGATTTGTTTTGTGATGGCTTGGGCGCTTGTATTGGATATTGTCCGCAAGGAGCAATAACTGTTGAGGAAAGAGAAGCTGAAACATATGATGAGAAAAAAGTGATGGCAAATATTGTGCGTCAGGGTGAAAATACAATTAAGGCGCATTTAATTCATCTTAAAGACCATAATGAACAGAAGTATTTAAAGCAGGCAATTGATTTTCTAAAAGCCAAGGATATCCCTAATCCTTTGGATAGTGATTCAGCCTATGAAGCAGGCAAGCCTTGCGGGTGTCAGGGTTCTAAAATAGTTGATTTTAGGAAGGATAAAACTGAGAATAAGAAGCAAGTTTCAAGCGGATTACCGTCTCAATTGGGCCAATGGCCAGTGCAAATACGCTTAGTTTCAGCATTGGCGCCATATTTTGAAGACGCTGAGCTTTTGATTACAGCAGATTGCGTGCCGTTTGCTTATGCTGATTTTCATGAACAACTATTAAAAGGAAAAATTCTTTTGGTGGGTTGTCCCAAGCTAGATGTCCTTGAATTGTATCGCGAGAAAATTAACCAGATTATTGCGAATAATAGCATAAAGTCTGTAACTTACGCGCACATGGAAGTTCCTTGTTGTTTTGGCTTAATTGATGTCATTAAGCAGGCAATTTCGGTTTCAGGAAAGAAAATTCCTTTTGAGGAAATCAATATTAGTATAAAAGGAGAGCGGATAAAATGATTTTTAAATGTCCCGGGCAAGATGACAGGAATTTAAAAAGCGAAAATATTGTTTGCTCGCAGTGCGGCTATAAGGCAGAGATTTTTTCTGATGAAGTGAAAGTAAAATGCGCGAAATGCGGAAATTTAATTTGCCGCAAGAGGCTTCCTTCATGTGTGGATTGGTGCAAATATGCAAAAGAGTGTATCGGTGAGAAGAAATGGAAAGAATTAAAAGGAGGATAAAAAATGTTTTGTTATCAGTGTGAACAAACAGCAGGCGGGAGCGGGTGCACAAAGTCGGGTGTATGCGGGAAGAATGAAGATATTCAGAGCTTGCAGGATCTTTTGCTTTTTGGATTAAAAGGTATTGCTGCTTATGCTTATCATGCTCGTGAACTTGGAGTAAGAGATGAAGAAGTGGATAAGTTTATGCATGAAGCTCTATTTAAAACTGTGACCAATGTTAGTTTTGATTTAAATGATCATCTGGGTATGGTTTTAAAATGCGGGGAGATGAATTTAAGAATAATGGAAACCCTGGATAAGGCGCATACTCAGCGTTTTGGCAATCCTGTTCCTGTTGAAGTAGAAACCGGCACAAGAAAAGGGCCGGGAATTTTAGTTACCGGGCATGATTTACTGGATTTGTATGAATTATTAAAGCAAACCGAGGGCACAGGAATAGGTATCTATACTCATAGCGAAAGAAAAAGGAATTTGCGCAGTTTAGCGGTGCGATTTTAGCAACTACCAATTGTGTTTTGATTCCTCCTGAAAATAGCTATTTAGATCGTTTGTTTACCATTGGAATTACAGCTGTTCCGGGAGCAACGCATCTTAAGAGTAGAGATTTCAGTTTATTAATTAAGAAAGCTAAAGAATTGCCAGCTTTATCTGAGGCTTCGGGGAAGAAGATTATGACCGGGTTTCATCATACGGCAATTCTTGGTTTAGCTGATAAAATTGTCGGGGCAGTTAAATCAGGGAAAATCAGGCATTTCTTTTTGGTTGGAGGTTGCGACGGAGCAAAGCCTGGAAGAAATTATTATACTGAATTTGCCGAGAGAATTCCAAAAGATTGTGTAATTTTGACTCTTGCCTGCGGAAAGTATCGTTTTAATAAGCTTGATTTTGGAGCAATTGAGGGTATCCCGCGCTTAATTGATATCGGCCAGTGTAATAATGCTTATTCTGCGATACAGGTGGCAATAGCTTTAGCAAAAGTGTTTAACTGTAGCGTTAATGAACTGCCGCTTACTTTAGTTTTGTCATGGTTTGAGCAGAAGGCAGTGGCAATTCTTTTAACATTACTTTATTTGGGGATAAAAGGTATTCGGGTTGGGCCGACTCCTCCGGCATTTATTACACCTAATGTTTTAAAGGTGATTCAGGAGAAGTTTGATTTGAAGCTGATTACCACGGCTGATGAAGATTTAAAGCAGGTATTGTCTAAATAAATCCAGCAATAAAAGTTTCTCTTCGCACACGAGATAATTTGGCGTGTGCTGCGGTTTACGGCTCACTCTCGTAACGGCTTACGCAAAACTTGTGTACTCTCGTTCGCCGTAATTCCTCGCACACTCTTAGTAATAACGCGGTGCCAAAAAATCTCTGATTGTGTGCTCAAAGAAACTTTTATTGCTTTAGATAATTAGGTGACAAGGCATGTTTCAAGCAGCACGTTAGAAAGCTCTTGCGGGCATGGTTCGCCTGCTATTACAGAGTTGGCGAGAGCAAGAGCTTTCGCTCGAGCGAAGATTTTCCACGCCGGGGAACATCAAGCGGTGCTGCGAGAAATATGCCTTGTCACCTAAATACTTGAAGTGTTAATGAGAAGCACAAGCCTTGGCAGCCTGCCTACCGGTAGGCAGGGACCCATAAAAATAAAACTAAAGAGATTAAAGAAAACTGACTTGACCGAGCAATCTGGAGATTTATTAAAAAATGCTTAAGAAATCAAATATTAGGGTATAATATATTTAATTCAACTGAGATTGATAATTTAGGAGATAAGGCCTTGAAAGCGGGTTTTTAAAAAATGGTAGATCAAGTTTTATTAAGAAAAATCTTAAGGATTCAAAAGAATGAGCTTACTGAGTGTTTGATTTATGAAAAGTTATCCGGAGTTTTGAAAGACGCGCAGAAAAAGGAAATTTTGCAGAGAATCTCTAGGGATGAATGCGAGCACTATGAATTCTGGAAAAGTTTTACTAATCAAGAAGTAAAGGCTGATAAATTTAAGGTGTTTTATTATTATTTTATCAGCCGTATTTTTGGTCTTACCTTTGGGCTGAAATTGATGGAAAATGGAGAGAGCTCTGCGCAGGATGTTTACTCTGGTTTAAAGGCGCTGTCTGTTGATGTAGATAAGATTATCTCCGACGAAAATAAACATGAAAACGAGCTTATCGGTTTAATTGATGAAGAGCGGTTAAAGTATGTCAGCTCTGTAGTTTTAGGATTAAATGATGCTTTGGTGGAATTGACTGGCGCTTTGGTCGGTTTTACTTTGGCTTTACAGAATACCCGGCTTGTTGGTATTGTAGGTTTAATTACTGGCATTGCTGCATCGCTATCTATGGCCGCCTCAGAGTATCTTTCTACGCGCCAGGAGGAAACCGATAAGAATCCATTAAAGGCATGCATATATACGGGAATAGCTTATGTTGGGACGGTGCTATTATTAATTACGCCGTATCTTTTATTTAAGAATATTTATCTTTGCTTGGGGTTTGTAATTTTTACAGCGCTTTTAATTATATTTATTTTTACTTACTATATCTCTGTGGCTAAGGGCCTTAATTTTCGTAAGAGATTTTTAGAGATGGCAGGGATTAGTTTGGGAGTTGCTGTTATTAATTTTGGGATTGGGTTAATTATCAGAAATGTATTTAAGATAAATGTTTAATTATTAACTGTCTCGGTTTTTTATCGGGACCTGCCCGTTATTTTTGGTAGCGGGCTCATCTAGGAGGTGAAAAATGGGCTGTTGCTGTTGTAAACCGAAAAAAGCTAAAAAGAAAGCAAAGAAGAAGTAAGGAGGAAATCATGATAGAGTTTAATCAATTGTTTCAAGGTGCTGATTGGAAACAGGAAAAACATGTTCCGGTAATTGATGCGCCGGATGAGATTAAAAAAGGAGAACTTGTAAAATTAGCAGTAACTGTTGGTAAGCAGATAGCGCATCCAAATACTACTGAACATCATATCAAGTGGATTTCTGTTTATTTTATTGCTGATGGCGAGAAGTTTCCTTCTGAAATTGCGCGGTTTGAGGCTTGCGCACATGGTGAATCCACTCTTGGGCCGAATACAAGCACAATTTTTACATCAGCTGAGTTGTGTTGTAGTTTTAAGACTGAGAAAAGCGGGATTATTTTTGCCTCTTCGTTTTGCAATATTCATGGGTTGTGGAAAAGCGAAAAACAATTAAAAGTAGGATAGAGAGGAGAATAAAATGCTAATGCGATTTATGGGATTATTTGCGATTATTCCGACGACACTGTTACTAACGGTCAGTTTTTTTATCTTGTTGGCTGTGCGTAAAGTTGAAGCACAGGGTTTAAAAGCGTTTGGCTATGTTATTGCTGCGCTTTTGTGGGTTAGTTCTTTGTTGGTTTTTACTGGAGGGATTTATACGCTAGCAACTGGGAAGCCGATGATGAAATGCCCGATGATGTGTATGATGAATCAAGGCAAGGGCCAAATGATGAAAAAATGCATGGCCCCAGGCATGATGCAAAAGGACCAGATGCCTAACATGCCTATGCAGGATGATAAAGAGATGATGATGAAGCATTGAGAATTTAGAAAGAATATTTAACAATCTCCCTTTGGCGGCAGATAATTAACCTGCTGCCAAAGGCCCTTATAAAAGAGGATACTATGAATAAATATAAATGTTTAGTTTGTGGATATATTTATGACCCAGCAGTTGGTGATCCAGATAATGGTGCTCCAGCCGGAACAAAATTTGAAGATCTTCCAGCAGATTGGGTTTGCCCAGAGTGTGGTGTTGGGAAGGAAGAGTTTGAGAAGATAGTTTAACGTGTGTGAAAATAGAAAATGCCGATAGAGCAAGAATTAATAATTAAAGAAGTTATTCAGCGGTCTTATAATGTCAAAAGCTTTAGGCTTGAGGTTGACAGCAGCGCCTTGTTTAAGGCAGGACAATTTTTATTGGTTAGTTTTAAAGATGCCCCAGAATTAAAGAGGTATCTTTCTTTTTCCAGCTCACCGACCGAAAAAGAGTATATTGAGTTTACTAAGAAAATTACAAGCAGCGATTTTTCCTGTAAGCTTAATTCATTAAAACCTCTGGATAGATTATTGGTGAAATTTCCTATGGGTAGATTTACAATAGAAGATAATCCTGCTAAGAAAATTGCTTTTCTTTCCGGCGGCATTGGAATAACTCCGATTAGAAGTATTTGTAAATATATTGTTGATAAGGAGCTTGATTCTGATTTAACTCTTGTTTATGCAAATCGTACAATCAAGGATATAATTTTCCGCGAAGACTTTGAAATAATGCAAAAAAAGTATCCTGGGCTTAAGGTGCATCATATCCTTTGTGAAGCAAGCCCTGGCTTTACATGTAAAATTGGCTTAATTAATGCTTTGATGATTAAGACGGAGATTCCTGATTATTTAGAACGCAAATTTTTTCTGTGCGGCCCTCCGGCGATGGTTGAGGCAATAAGTAAGATGCTTAGCGAGGAATTATTAGTTACTAAACAAAATATTGTTACAGAGAATTTTCAAGGATACTAATAGAATGCTGACAGGAGGTTAAATATGCCGGTTGTTGAAGTATTGCCAAATATTTACTCAGTAGGTGTAGTGGATTGGAATGTGCGTTCGTTCCATGGGCATACTTATTCTACTAATAGGGGTACTACCTATAATTCTTATCTAATTGTTGATGAAAAAATCGCTTTGGTAGATACAGTGCTTGGATCGTTTTCAAGAGAACTAATTGAAAATATCCGTCAAATAATTTCTTTGGATAAAATTGATTATATTATTGCTAATCATGTAGAGACGGATCATTCTGGCGCACTTGCTGAGATAATGAAGCTTTGCCCTAAGGCAAAAGTGATTGGCACCCAAAAGTGTAAAGAGGGTTTGTATAAACATTATTATGGTGATTGGGATTTTCAG
>JACROS010000019.1 GCA_016214325.1 Candidatus Omnitrophota bacterium
CCCTAAAATCCGTAAAATCAAAAGTATAAATCTTGCAATCATCTTTTTTGACCACACGGCAAGCTCCATGCTCCTTGTCTAAAACCACAAATCCGGCCCGCATTTCTTTAGCAAGGCTTCTGCCAAAATTAATTGCGCCTTTTTTTATGGCAAAATCAAAATCGGGATTAATTTTCTGGCGATTCATCAAATAATCACGCAGAAATCCCCCGACAAGAAAAAGCCTAAGCTTTTTCTTAACAGCGCTATCATAAATCTGTTTTAACAAATATAAATCTTGGGAGGACAATTTACTCACTTCTGTTTATTAAATATCTCTGACTGGCGAATAATCTCATCGTCTACAAAAATAGGCGCATGAGCCCTGACTGCCAGAGCAATGCTATCGGAAGGCCTGGCATCAATAATCTTCTCTTTACCGGAAGAATTCTTTATGACAATCTTTGCATGAAAAGTTGCTTCTTCTAATTTATCAATAATAATCCTGTCAATACTTGCCTCTAAATTCTCAATTGCTGTATGCAATAAATCATGGGTCATCGGCCGCGGCGGCTGAAAACCGCTGATTTTAAGTTTAATTGCCGAAGCCTCAGCCAAACCAATAACTATAGGCAAAATACGCACTCCGTCTTTTTCTTTTAAAACAATTAGCTGATCATGCCGTTTTTCATCAATTACAATTTTATTTAATTCCATCTCAACCATGGCTTTTATTTCCTCTTTCTATTTTTTTGTGTTTTACGCCTAGCCTGTTTTATCAAGGGTTTTTCTTTAACCAAAATCCCTTTTAGCTCTTCCATAAACTGCCCAACATCTTTAAACTGCCTGTATACCGAGGCAAAACGCACATAAGCAACATCGTCTAAAGCCTTCAAACGCTCCATCACCAACTCTCCAATACGAGTAGACGGAACTTCGCGATCGGGTTTTTTCTGAATCTGCCTCTCTACCTGAGTAACAATTTCTTCCATTCTTTCCATGCTTACCGGCCTTTTTTCACAAGCACGAATAATGCCGGCAATAATTTTCTGGCGGTCAAACGGCTGCCTGCGGCCATCACGCTTAATCACCATCAGAGAAACTTCTTCTACATATTCATAGGTAGTAAAACGCTTGCCGCATTCAAGGCACTCCCGTCTTCTGCGCACTCCAGAGCCTTCGCTTGTAGAACGAGAATCAACTACCTTGTCTTCAGTGTAACTGCAAAATGGACATTTCATTAGGTATTTTTAATCTTTCTAACCTTAATCTTTGCCTCTTTTAGAAATTCCATCGCCATTTTATCAGGATATCCGTCTGAAATAACAACTTCTTTTATCCCGGCATTAATTAACATTTTAGCGCAAATAACACAAGGCTGGTTGGTAATATAAAGAGTGCTGTCTCTTGTGCTTATTCCATAAAGCGCTGCCTGCAAAATAACATTCTGCTCAGCATGCAGCCCGCGGCAAAGCTCATGACGCTCTCCAGAGGGTATTTTTAATTTCTCTCTAATGCACCCTGTATCAAAGCAATGCCTTAATCCAGAAGGTGCCCCGTTGTATCCAGTAGCAAGAATCTTCTTATCTTTCACCAGAACCGCTCCAACACTACGGCGCAGGCAAGTTACTCTTTTAGCAACCAAATGCGCAACTTCTAAAAAATATTCATCCCACGTAGGCCGGGTTATTTTTTTATTTTTCATTCTCTTGAGAGCTCCGGATATAAAGGAAATTTTTTAGCCAGACTACCTACCTGATTCTTTATTTTCTGCAATTCATCCAGGCTTGAGCGTTTTTGCATTGCCTGATCAATAAACTCGGCAATAATAACCATTTCTTTCTCTTGCATTTTACGCGTAGTTACTGCAGGTGTTCCTAAACGAATACCGCTTGTAACACCTGGGCCTTTTGTATCAAAAGGAATCAAGTTTTTATTAACAGTGATCCCGGCTAATTCCAGAACAGCTGAAGCATCTTTCCCAGAAATATCTTTGGCAGTCAAATCCACCAGCATCAAATGAGTATCTGTGCCTCCTGAAGCAATACGAAAACCTTTTTCAGTAAGCGCTTTAGCAAGCGCTTTGGCATTTAAAAGTATTTGCTTCTGATAATCTTTAAATTCACTGCTCATTGCTTCTTTAAAGGCTACGGCCTTAGCAGCAATAACATGCATCAGCGGCCCACCTTGAATTCCCGGAAAAATCTCAGAATCAATTTTCTTGGCAAAATCTTTGCGGCAAAGCACAAACCCACCGCGCGGCCCGCGCAAAGTTTTATGCGTAGTAGAAGTAACAAAATCTGCATATGGAACAGGTGAAGGATGAATTCCAGCCGCCACAAGCCCGGCAAAATGCGCCATATCTACAAACAAATAAGCCCCTACTGCATCACAAATCCGACGGAATTCCTTAAAATCTATTATTCTTGGGTATGCAGATGCTCCAGCAAGAATCATTTTTGGCTTATGCTCTAAAGCAAGCTTCATAATTACTTCATAATCCAGAGTCTCTGTTTTTCTATCTACTCCGTATGTAACCATTTTAAATAACATACCAGAAAAATTATGAGAATGCCCATGCGTCAAATGCCCGCCACAAGCCAAATCCATAGCTAAAACTGTATCACCCGGCTTAATAGCAGCAAAATAAACAGCCATATTCGCCTGAGATCCAGAATGAGCCTGCACATTAGCATGTTCTGCGCCAAACAATTCCTTAACCCGCGATATTGCCAACTCCTCCACCTGATCCACATACTCACAGCCGCCATACCAACGATGATGCGGATATCCCTCGGCATATTTATTAGTTAAAACCGAACCTTGTGCTTCCAAAACACTTAAGGAAGTAAAATTCTCCGAAGCAATCAACTCAAGGTTATCTTCCTGTCTTTTAATTTCGCTTTTTATCGACGCGTAAATCTCTGGGTCTGTTTTCTTTAAATGTAACATCATTTTCTGCTCCTGATATTTTTTTCAATTTCTTTAATTTTATTCAGCCGCCTCTTATGCCTACCACCCTCAAATTCTGTCTTCATCCAAATATCTAGAATTTCTTTTGCTTTCTTTGGAGCAACAAAACTAGAACCAAGTACCAATATATTGCTATCATTATGCAAACGACTAAGCTCTGCCGCCTGCACATTATAACAAAGCGCCGCCCTAACTCCGGGAAGGCGATTTGCCACAATTGAATTACCAATACCACTCTTACAAATCAATATACCTTGCTTATATTTCTTATCGGAAATTAGCTTTGCTAAACTATAGGCAAACTCAGGATAGTCACAGCTTTCTAAAGAATATGTTCCCAAGTCCTTTACTCTTATCTTTTTTTGAGATAAATAACTCTTTAAATCTTCTTTCAGGTTAAATCCCCCATGATCACTAGCAATTAATATTGATTTCATCAGATCCTCTTTTAACCCGTTGCAAAATCCGGGCTTAAATTAAGTTAATAACTCTTTCTGTAGCATCCTTAATTAACAAAAACGTATTTTCATAAAAATCATCGCCCTGTCCAATAGGATCAGAAATATCCATGTTGTTATTATCGTTTATTTTAGCAAACTCCTTTAACAAAAACACCCTGTTTTTTGCCGCCGGCACCAACTGCACTACCTTGTCTTCGTGTATTTTCTCCATTACTAAAATTAAATCCGATTTTTTAATCATATCTTTAGTAATTTTTTGAGAAACATGAGTAGTTACATCTATGCCTTCTTGAGCTAAAACTCTTTTTGTAGCATCAGTTGCCCCCATGCCTGCAGCATGCATAATCCCAGCAGATAATACTTCTACATCATCTCTTCCTCTATCTTTTAATTTCTTTTGCAAAAGTGCTTCTGCCATCACTGAGCGGCATGAGTTTCCGGTGCAAACAAACAAAACAATTTTCTTTTTAAGGGCCGCATCAATTTCCGAAGCTTTTATCGCACCCTCTCTTAAAACCCGCACCTGCCCCGAAGTCAAATCAACCACTGTTGACTCCACCCCAAGTTTTACCGGTCCAGCATCAATTGCAAAATCTACCAATCCATCCAAATCTTTAATTGCCTCGCCAAAATTTACAGGAGCAGGCTTTCCGGAGAGATTTGCCGACGGACAAGCAAGCGGCACCCCGCAAAGAGCAGTAATCCTGAGTGCTACTTCATTGTCTGGCATCCGTAAACCAATATTGCCGCCATTTGAAGTATTAAGAATTATTGTTAACGGCCCCGGCCAAAACTTTGAAATTAGTTTATATCCTGAGACCGGCACACCAACTGCCAAATCTTCTACCCGGCTCTTATCATCAATAATAAAAGAAAACGGCTTGTTTGCCGGACGATTCTTAATTTTATTCAAGAGCGCAATAGCCTTTTGATTAAAAGCATTGGCAGCAACCCCATAAACAGTCTCAGTCGGAATAATCACCAACCCGCCATGCATCAAAATGCCCGCAGCTTCTTTGAGGAACTCATTATTATTAAAGCTCGACTGGTCAAATTTTACAACTTTGGTGAAATTCATATCTTAATCTTAATTTCTCTGATTTTTGCTGCCATATCTTTCTTATAATTTAGAAGTTTATTATTAATCTTATTATCAGCAGTGCCTAGAATTTCTAAAGCAAAAATTGCGGCATTCTTCGCACCTGCTTTTCCAATAGCCATTGAAGCAACTGGAATCCCTGCTGGCATCTGCACTGTAGACAACAATGAATCCATGCCCTTAAGGCTGGAGGTTTCAATAGGAATACCTATAACCGGCAAAGTTGTATGCGCAGCAATGACTCCAGCTAAAGCAGCTGCCCCGCCTGCTGCGGCTATAAAAACTTTTGTACCTGACTTAGGCGCAGTTTCTACATATTTTACCAATTCCTTTGGCGTACGATGAGCAGATAATACCTTAACTTCAAAACCAACCCCAAACTCTTTTAAAATATCAATTCCACCTTGCACAGTTTCCAAATCCGACTGACTACCCATAATAATACTGATGACTTTATTCATGGTCCCTCCTAAAATCCGCAATTCGTAATCGGATTAACGATTACGTATTTACACAGCTTTCTTCCCAATATCCCTGCGATAATGCATACCGTCAAATTTAATCTTCCCAACTGCCTGGTATGTTTTATCTATAGCAGCTTTAATTGTATCACCTACTCCGGTAACACCCAAAACTCTTCCACCATTAGAAACAATTTTATCCCCAACTCTTTTGGTTCCTGCATGAAAAACTACCACATCTTTTATTTTTTCTGCATCAGCTAGACCAGAAATTTCTTTTCCTTTGTCGTATTCTCCCGGATAACCTCCAGATGAACATACCACGCAAACACAAGCACGGCTATCCCAGCTTAAACCTCCAAATTTAGAAATCTTATTTAGCTTCCCCTCGCTAACTGCCAACATCACTTCTACTAAATCTGATTTAAGACGCGGAAGAATTACTTCAGTTTCAGGATCACCAAAACGAACATTAAATTCTAAAGCCTGCGGCCCATCTTTAGTAAACATGACTCCTGCATAAAGAACACCACGGTATTCAATACCTTCTTTAGCCAAACCATCAATAGTGCGATTAACAATTTTCTCTATAATTTCCTCAAATAATTCCACAGTTACTACCGGAGCAGGCGAATAAGCGCCCATTCCTCCGGTGTTCGGCCCAACATCATTATCAAAAATTCGTTTATGATCCTGACTAGAAACTAACGGAATTACTTCCTTTGAATCAGTAAAAACTAAAATTGAAGCTTCTTGCCCGTCTAAACAATCCTCAATAATTACTCTTTTTCCAGCATCTCCAAAAACACGCTCCTCCATCATCATTTTTACTGCCTCAACCGCCTCGGAGACGCTCTTTGCCACCACAACCCCTTTTCCAGCAGCCAACCCATCAGCTTTTACTACACAAGGCATGCTTCTATTTTCAATATGCTTAATCGCAAGAGAAACATCATCAAAAACTTTAAAACAAGCAGTAGGAACATTATATTTAGCCATAATCTGCTTTGAAAAAACTTTACTTGCCTCTAATTGCGCAGCTTTCTTCTCTGGCCCAAAAATGCGCAATTTCGCTTTTCTAAATTCATCAACAATCCCCGCAGCAAGCGGAGCTTCCGGGCCAACCACTGTCAGATCAATCTTCTCTTTTCGACAAAATTGCAACAAACCCTCTATATCATCAGCCTTTATATCCACACACTCAGCCAAACCAGATATACCGCCATTTCCCGGCGCACAAAAAATCTGATCTGTTAGTTTAGACTGGAAAATTTTCCAAACAAGCGCATGTTCCCGGCCACCAGAACCAACTACTAAAATTCTCATAATTATTTATAATATTACTTACTAGAACCTTTTATTTCTTTCTCTTCTTTTCTTAACGGCAATACTCCCGCCATCTCCCCAATCACATTCACCAACTCAGTTCCCGTAGGAATAACTATCTTGGCATTATTCTCCAGAGACTTTTCTACTGCTTCGAGTTTTCTTAAAACCTGGGCATTACCAACAAAATATTTTTCTGCAGCCTCGTTTACCAGCTTAATTGCCTCTGATTCGCCTTCAGCCTCTAAGATACGCGCCTGTTTAATACCTTCTGCCTTCTTAATTTCAGCCCTTTTCTGGCCGTCGGCAGCAGTTTCTGTAGCAGTGGCATAGTCTACCGCAGCAATTTTCTCATTTTCTGCTTTAACTACCTTATTCATTGTTTCCTGCACATCCTTTGGAGGATCAATTTCTTTTAATTCGGTCCTGACGATTTCTAACCCCCAGCTCGAAGTTTCTTCACAAAGTGTGCGGTGCAATTCCGCGTTAATTTTTCCTCTTTCGCTGTTTGCAGATTTTAAAGTAAGGGTTCCAATAATATTTCTCAAAGTAGTACGCGCTAAATTCACAATTTGCCATTGATAATTATTTACATTATACTGCGAACTTTTAACGCTTGTTTCATCTGCTTTAACCTTAAAATAAACCTGTGCATCCACTTTTGCATTCAAGTTATCATTAGTAATAATTTCCTGCGGCTCGGCATCTACCATCTGTTCAGTTGTATTTACCAAATAAATATGTTCAATCACAGGAATAATCCAATTAAACCCCAGATTTGCAAAACGATTATACTTTCCCAATCTTTCAATTAAACCCCTGTGTGTGGGACGGACGATTCTTATACCCATAAAGAAAATCACTATTACCGCAGTTACCGCTAAGTATAAAATATTCATTTCTACCTCCATTTTTTGAGCAAAAATTAAATTATCTCTACTTCTTTTCTGCCCTTAACAACTTCTCCAATAACCCAAGACTTTAATTTCATCTGAGCTAACTTCTGAGTTACCTGAGAAACTGAATCTTTTTTTACAATTAAAACCATACCAATCACCATGTTTAAGGTATGATACATTTCCTTATCGGCAATACTTCCTTTATTCTGAACCAGTTTAAAAATTTTCGGCACTGGCCATGAGTTCTTCTTAATTACAGCATTAAGATTATCCGGCAAAATACGTGCAATCTTATCATAAAACGCACCACCTGTGATGTGGGATATTCCTGTAATTGTCTCCTGTCTCCTGTTTACCCCGAGCCCAGTCGAGGGGCCGCCTGCCGCCTGTAATAAAGATAAAACCGGCTTAACATAAATACGCGTTGGGCGAAGAAGCTCGCTACTCATCCTCTTTTGCTCGGCCAAAGATAATACCTTACGCACCAAAGAATATCCGTTAGAGTGCAGACCGTTTGACTCAAGGCCAATCACAACATTACCTGACTCAATCAATTTACCATCAATAATTTTGCTGCGCTCAACTACTCCTACACAAAATCCTGCTACATCATAATCATCTTTTTTGTACATCCCGGGCATTTGCGCAGTTTCTCCGCCGATTAACGAACAACCTGCCTCAATACACCCCTGATTTATGCCTTTTACCAAATCTACTAAAACCTTTTCATTGGCGCTACTATGTGCAATATAATCCAAGAAAAACAACGGCTCAGCGCCTGTGCACAAAATATCATTCACATTCATTGCCACAGCATCAATACCAACGGTATCATGTTTATTGGCTAAAATAGCAATTTTTATTTTCGTCCCAATACCATCTGCCGAAGAAACTAAAACCGGCTCCTTTAAATTATTAGAAGGAAATTTAAAAAAACTGCCAAAGCCTCCAATATCAGTTAAAACTTCAGGCCGAAAAGAATTACGCACTAATGATTTTATTTTCCCCTTAAAAACCCCTGCCGCCTGAATATCCACGCCTGAATTTTTATATGTAGCTTTTTTCATGATAATTTACCTTCCGCTAGATTCCACCCTGCCCGCAGCAGCGCTCTTCAAGAGAAAACTTCCCCTGCATTTTCTCAGGCAAAATAGGATAATTTCCCGACCAGCAAGCAGTACAATTATTTTTTCCATTTTCTTTAAAACAATTCAACATTCCCTCGAGGCTCAAATAACCAAGGCTATCTACATCCAGATATTTTCTTACTGCCTCAAGCGACTCATATTTATTGGCTATCAACTCGCTTGAACGATGAAAATCAATTCCATAAAAACAAGGAAAACGATGCGCTGGACAGGAAATCCTTAAGTGCACCTCTTTTACTCCTGCCTTACGTAAGTTGCGCACGCGGATTTTTGAGGTGGTTCCTCGCACAATGGAATCATCCACAATCACAATGCGCTTTCCTAATGCGCTTTCCTCGCAAAACATCCTTCAATATATTGAATTTTACTTTTACTCCCAAATCACGGGTATCCTGCGCTGGCTGAATAAAAGTACGGCCCACATAATGATTACGAATAATCCCCATTTCTAAAGGAATTTTTGATTCCTCTGAATACCCAAGGGCAGCAGAAAAACCTGAATCAGGAACCGGCACAACAAAATCTGCCGCTACCGGATGTTCCTTAGCAAGCTGTGCGCCTAATTTACGCCTGACACTATGAACAGTCTGGCCAAAAACAACAGAATCGGGACGCGAAAAATAAACATGTTCAAATGTGCAAAATGAATATTTTCCACATATTTGCAATTCTTTCGGCTTAACTGAACGCAAACTATCTTTCTTAATAATCACAATCTCTCCTGGCTCAACCTCGCGCACAAGCTTAGCTCCAATCAAATCAAAGGCGCATGTTTCAGAAGCAAGACACCAGGCATTCCCAAGCTTACCCAGCACCAATGGG
>JACROS010000045.1 GCA_016214325.1 Candidatus Omnitrophota bacterium
CCAAAATTAGACATAAGCGCCTTATTAAACTGTTTTACCCTGCCATTGATATCCAAGACTATAATTACATCAGGATTACTCTCGATCATTTGTTTTGTTGCCTCAAGGCGGGCAAGTTCAATTTCAACAAGTTTTTTGTCAGTTATATCCTTAACTACACCATCATAAGCCAGCAATTTTCCTTTATTGTCAAAATGAAAAATAGCAGTATTACTGATCCAGCGTATCGATTTATCTTTACGTATAATACGATGCTCAATCATCCCGGGATTTTCTCCCTTAAGCACCTTTTCAGACCAAGACAAAACTCTTTTTCTATCCTCAGAATAAACTATATCTATCCACAAAAATGGCCGCGCGAGAAACTCTTCCTTGGTATAACCCGTAACCGCTAAACAACCCTCCCTATAGGCAGTCTGCACAAACTTACCTTCTTGAAGAGTAACAGTATAAATATAATCTGTAATACTGCTAACAATATTACTATAAAAATCCTGCGCCCTCTTTAATACCCTTTCTTCTTCAAGGCGCTTAGTAATATCTTCAACCATTTCAATTGCCATAATCACCTTGCCATGGCTATCTTTAATTGGAGAGGAAACAACTCTATAATTGATTATTTTTTCTCCCTGGGGCGTTTCTGTAATTGCTTCGTGCGCAAGCCCGTCTTTAAATGTTTTATAAGTTTGGCAATACACACAAACACTGTCTCTGACAGGACTATTAAACGCTTTATAACAAATCGGCCTTTTAGTAACATCTACGCTCGGAAACCATTGCTTCATTTGCTTGTTTAAGGCAACTACTTCCATCTTCTGGCTGATCACTGCAACACCAATACCAATATTATCTACTACTGCACGATACTGTTCTTCGGATTTCTTTAGGCTGTCTTCGGTAACCTTATGAGCATTAATCTCATCCTGCAAATCAACATTTACCCGGGCTAATTCAGAGGTGCGTTTCTGAACACGAATCTCCAGGTCTTCCCTCGTGCGATGCAAATCTTCCTCAATTTTCCTGCGATGAGAGATGTCTTCAGCAAAACCAAAATAACCATTAATCTTTCCTCTTTCGTCTTTTTTAGGAATAACTACCAAATGCACCGGCACAAGATGCCCATCCTTATGACGAAAATTTAACTCCCTATCAAAAACACCTTTTTTAGCAGCAATGCGCAGCACATCCTGCGCCTCTTCTTTGGTTTCATGAAGCAATTCAGGAGAAATATTCCCCAGCACCTCCTGGGCCTTATAACCAAATCTTTCTTCAGAATATTTATTCCAGATAATAAACTTACCTCCCTGATCAATAGCTCCCACATGCAGAGGAATATGCTCAACAAACAACCGGTAACGCTCTTCACTCTCCTTTAAGGCCAACTCAGAAAACGCTCGCTGCTGATTTTGAATTGACATAGAAATTTGATCAGCAAGTTGACAGGCAAAAATAACCTCATCCGGATACCAGCTATGCGGATTATTAACATGCTCAAAACACAGAGCACCAAGATTTTTGCCGCCGGAACGGATTGCAGCATCAAGCATTGAGGTAATACCTAAAGGCTTAATATAATCTTTAACATATCCCGATGTTCGCGAATCAGTTAATGGATCATTAGCATCAACATATTTGGTAGTTTTAAGCGCCTTAAATTCATTTTCATATTCACGTTTCCTTAGCACCGCTCCAGAAGAATGCCTCTTTAAAGATGTTTCATAAAGATCAATGCACCTTAGCTCTTCTTCTTTTTCATCAAACAACCACACGCTTACACGCTCCACGCTGCAGGCTTTAGCAGCCAATTCTGTAAGTTGTTTTACTAAATTTCCCACATCCCCTTGAGACAGAAAATCTGAAACCGCAATTTTGGCCACAGTTTCCTTTTGAATTTGCGCCCTTGACACAGTAGCGATTAATTCATTCTCCAGGCTCCTGCGCTTTGTTACATCCCGGAAACTTCCCACGATACATTCTCTTGCATCAAGCTTAACCAGGAAAGAATTTATATCCGCAAAAAATATACTGCCATCTTTTTTCAATACAGGAATATCTGTTGCAAGAAAATACTTTCTCTTTACTAGATCATCAAATATTTCCAAAACTCGCTCTATATCTTTCTTGGGATGGATACTCGTAACGCTCATATGGCAAATTTCACTATCTTCGTAACCAAGCATTTTACAAAAAGCATGGTTACCGAAAAACAATTTTCTTGTTTTAGGATCAGCAACCAAAATACCGTCGCTAGAGTTATCAAAAATTGCCTTAAATATCTTTAAGGCCTCTTTTGGATCCGATAACATAGAACCTAAATCTTTACTATGAATTTTATTGTTTTTTGAACCATTCATCTACTTAATCTCCAATAAATAATCCTTCAAACAAAAAAAACAATCCCCTCTTTGCAAAGAAGATTGTTTTCAAGCTTTTATAATACTGATTATTATCATCCTAGGAATTATTGTATCTCTATCCTAGGCGAATGCAATATCTTTTTACACTAATTCTATTTCAATTTTATGAATTTTGTTAGCTAGAAGCTTTTGAATATCACGCCTCTTGATAACCACTGAATTACTACATTTAAGGCCAATGCAAGAAGAGTCAAGCCGCACGCTTGTAATACTATTCTTAAAAGAATTTGCTTTTCTTTTTAAAGAAAATTCAATTAAGAGATTTCTTCCAGCAAAGTTACGCTGAATCCTAATTGTTGATGAATGCTTAAAATTATCAATGCATAACTTTGGCTCAATAAGCAGATCTCCATCCTTGCCTCTTACGCCAAAAACCTCGGTTAAAAGCGTTAACACAAACCAGCTGGCTGAACCAGTTAAATATGCATACATACCGCGGCCTTCATTATTAAAATATTCCGGAAGAACAGGATAAATTTTACTCTTATCAGTATCTAGGGACATATCAGAGATAGAAGCCAAAACTTTCCAGCCATTTTCTTTAAAACCAGCTTTATACAAAGCATTTGCAAACATCACCACCATATGGCTAAAAATAGCGCCATTCTCTTTTTCACCATAAACAAAAGAAAACGCCCTGCCAAAAGCATATTGCTCCTGTTTAAAGTCTGTATTTAAATGATAACCTTTTAGTTTTTCATCCAAAAGATATTTATTCGCACTAGCAACAATCGACTGAACCTGCTCTTTAGTAGCCACGCCGCTCATCACTGGAAAAACCTGCCCAGTAAGGGTCATTCTTATTATTTTACCAAACTTCCCTTCAATGCGTTTCTTATTATTATCATAATATCCGTTAAAAAAACCATCCCTGAGCCATTCTTTATGCCGGATATGCTGTATCATCCAATCGGCTTTTCGAAGCAAATTCTCTGCCAACATCTTTTTGGACAATTTTATCTTTTCCCCCGAAACACATTTTTGTGTATGCCGAAAATATTGGCCCAAAATCTTTACTTTTAGAGAAACATTATTATAATCAGATTCTTGTAAAATAAAATTCAGCTCCTTAGCAATTGCAACTTCATCACACTTTAAACCTGAAACTAATTCCGCCAATCGCTTAAGATTATGCGCATACATACAACTAAAAGCAACGCTCTCTCCATGCTCATTAGCCATATCAAGGCCATCGTTCCAATCAGCACCCTCAAGCCGCACATGATTATTGGCGCCAATATTAAAAAACTGAACAAGATTCTGCACTAAAAGATGTTCCAAGACAGTGCCTTGATAAATCTTTCCGGAAGAGCTCTTTAACTTCTGTCCATATTCTTTTGCCCATTGATAATCAATACTGCGGCAACGATTTATTTCGTGATTGCGAAAATACGAAGCTTTTTCAAGCAAAATATCAAAATCTCCGGTTTCATTCATATATAGGTCCAGAGTTAAAAGCGGCCAAACCCCGTGATCCATCCAAACACGGCTGATATTATTACGATCAGAAATAAACTCACCCGGGTTCTTACCGATAATCGTCGCATTTGAACCGTCAATACGCACACCAGAGAAATTATTCAACAAAAGCTGGCGCACTTGCTGGGGATCATTTAAAATAAGGCCAAGACAATCCTGCCAAAGGTCCCTCCAACCACGGCCGCCCTTGCCATAATCAAAATCCGGCAAAAATGAACACCCGAAAATTTTACGCAGCATCGGCTGAATACTTACCCAGCTAAACCAATTGTCAAAATCACTTGCACCAGTAGAAATATTTATACGCCTGCTAATTTCTAACCAATACGCCTTAGTTTTATCCAAAGCCTTTTTAATTTTATTGACACTATTAAATTCACGAATAACTCTTTTAATTACCTGGGCATTCTCCGTAATACCCATTGCTAAAATATAAGTATGCGATTTATTAGGAGCAAGCTCTACAGCCTTAAAACGTAATCCTCCCATCGCCTCTTTGCCTTGAATCAAAGAATTATCAGGTAAAATATGTTCATAAACACTCTGAGGCGCTTCAAAATCACCTGCGTCGCCGCAAAACATACCTTGAGTAGGATAAATATACTCAGGCGAAGAATGCAACTCATCCCAGCCTAAAACAAAATACATTTTCTTATTAAGCTGATGCCCTGCTTCATCAAAAGAAAGCGTAGGTTTAACAACAACGCCGTATTTATCAAGAGCAATTCGTTGCAGCAAAGAAGTAACATGACGATGATCCCGAATACTATTTGCTCCGCGTGCATATAATGGAATAGCAGCTGTAGGAGTAATTTTTATTTTCTTAGAAGAAATATTGGTTATTTTGACCTGCATCAACTCTACCGGAATATTACCAGCAGGCACAAAAGAAAGAATTTCAGATTTAAGGCCGATTTTTTTGTTTTCGCGTGTAATTTTCTGCCAAAGCATCCCCGCTTCTAGAGAAAAACTGTCTTTTCTAGAATGTAAGATGTCCTTAGAAACCCCGCAAGCAGACCAAACCTTGTGTTTATCAATATAAATCCAAAAATTGCGGCTCGCCTTAGAGGCCATTAGGTCAATTCGAGAAACTGGGGCCAACAAAAAAGCATTCTGGCTGACCTTTATATCGCCACCTAAATCAGCAGATATCGACGACATTATAATTTCGTTTGCAAGCGGCACATACAACGACTTAATCTTATCTGCAGTGCCTGAACGAAACGCCCCAGAATTGCCTACAAATTCCCAAAGTTTATTTTTCATGGACTTTAAATTAACACACTAGATTAGCTTTTGCAAGCAAGAATTTTCTTTTAAAAGTATTTTTATATGCTATATTAAAAACATGAATTTTGAAAATATTTTATTTAAAAAAGAGTTTCGGGGAACTACGGTAAAAGACGGGAAAACTTATAAAAAATACAAGAAAGTCCCTCGCTTTAAATCCATTAAGAAAATTCTTTTTATATTGCTGGCAGCAGAAATAGTTTTCATCATTATTGCAGCAGTAATCATACTCCATCCAACGCGAAAACCTATTAGAAACAACGCACCAGAAAATCTCACTAGCGGAATAACAGAATACTAAAATACAAATAATCTTCTATTAATAACAATGCCCGATGGAATTTTCCATCGGGCATATTGTTAATTAAATTGCGGGGATGCGATTTTCCCGACGCTCACCAAAAGATTCGGTCGGGATCCCGACAGCCGATGCTTTTATCGGCTCCTCGGCAGAACGCTAGAAAATATTGCGGGGAACGGATTTGAACCGTTGACCTCAAGGTTATGAGCCTTGCGAGCTACCAGGCTGCTCCACCCCGCGAATGTCATTCACTAACTCTGAGTAAAATATTATAACAGAACCTGTAAATAACGCAACCTATCTTTTCTTTTCAGGAACTATTTTTATGGGAATCTCGCCTTTACGCACAACTCCCATTTTCTCCCGAGCGATTTTTTCCTGGTAAACTGGATCTGCCGTTACCCGCTTAAGCTCTTCCTGCAGTAAAGAATTTTCAATGTGAACCTGTTTGATTTTTACTTCCAGGTCACTATTCTTATCCCGTAACTCCTGCAGTTTTGTATATCCAGGCAAAAATAATGCCAACATCACAACCGCAGCCCCAAAGAGCCAAAATGCTTTTCTTAATATTGGAAGCATTTCTTATTTCCAGGTCTTGCCTGCGTAAACAGCATTCTTTCCTAATTCCTCTTCAATCCTTAAAAGCTCATTATATTTACAGATCCTGTCTGTACGCGACAAAGAACCTGTTTTAATCTGTCCGACACCAGTAGCAACAGCCAAATGCGCAATAGTGATATCTTCAGTTTCACCAGAACGGTGAGAAATAATTGCCTTATATTTATTTTTCTTGGCAATATTAATTGCCTCTAAGGTTTCTGACAATGAACCAATCTGGTTTACCTTTATCAAGATTGCATTACCGATTCCTTCAGAAATACCCTTCTTAAAAATCTTAGGATTGGTAACAAAAATATCATCTCCGACTAACTGCAGTTTAGCGCCCAGTTCCTTAGTCATTACCTGCCAACCAGCCCAATCATGCTCGGAAAGCCCGTCTTCAATAGAAAGAATCGGATATTTAGTTAACCAATTTGCATAGATTGCAATTAAATCCTGCGCTGATTTCTCTCCATTTTCAAATTTATATTTTCCGTCTTTGCAAAAAGAACTTGAAGCACAATCAAGGGCAAGAGAAATATCTTTTCCGGGTTTATACCCTGCATTTTCAATTGCCTGAATAATCAAGCTAAGCGCTTCTTCGTTTGAATTAAGGCTCGGAGCAAATCCACCCTCATCGCCGACAGATGTTGAAAGTTTTTTTGACTTAAGCAAAGACTTTAAATTATGAAAAACCTCTGTGGCATACCTCAAGGCCTCTTTAAAAGTAGGCGCTCCCACCGGCATAATCATAAACTCCTGAATATCCAGATTATTATCAGCGTGCAAGCCGCCGTTTAAAATATTCATTAAAGGCACAGGTAAAATCTTCGCTTTCTCTCCTCCTAAGAATCTATACAAAGGCTGCTTCTTGGATAATGCCGCAGCTTTTGCCACTGCCATAGAAACGCCAAGAATTGCGTTTGCTCCGAAATTTGCTTTATTTTCTGTACCATCTAATTTAATAAGCAAAGAGTCAATTTTTTCAAAATCAGCAGGCAATCCTTTTATTTTTGAAGCAATTACAGTATTCACATTATTTACAGCCTTACTCACTCCTTTACCTAAATACCTCTTCTTGTCCCCGTCTCTTAATTCCAGCGCCTCATTATCTCCGGTAGATGCCCCTGAAGGCACAGCCGCTCTTCCTAAAATACCATTATCTAAAAGCACATCCACCTCTACCGTCGGATTACCACGCGAGTCAAGAATTTCCCTGCCTAAAACTTTTTTAATCTTTGCCATATCAAATCCTCCTTATAATTTAATTTATGCTAAATAATTATACATATAAAAATATTCAAGTCAAGAAAAGGTTTGACTTACAAAAACGAGAATCGTATTTAACAACGAGCAATTTTTTGCTTGAAGCGTGCATAAGGAAATTTTCGGCACTGCTATATATTGTAGTGCACGAGGGATTACGGCGAGCTGAAGTACACAGCTTTACGTAAGCAGCTACGTAAGCGAGCTGTAAACCAAAGTGCACGGCGAAAATTTCCAGCACGCGGAAAGCACAAAATTGCTCATATTCACTACTGATTCAAGAAAAAGGTTTGACTTAAAGATTTTAGCATGTTATTTTAATACTCATTCCCACAATTCCAAGGAGAAATTATGAAAATAAACTGGAAAAAGGTTAAATACTATTTTAAGCTTTATTGGTTAAGAGCTCTGCTGATTTCACTTCTGGTTATTTTAGGCATCTCTCTTATCATTTTCATTTTCATCGGTTTACGCGCCTGGAACGAGGCTGAATCATACCTGCGCCAATCTCAGCTAGCCATGATTCCATTACAGCTTTATCTGCAAATTGTTATGGCTCTAATCTTCGGCGTGGTTTATACCTTTATGTGGTATTGGCTGATGTTTAAGAAAGGAACTCAATCTTTTACCCAAACCACAAAAAAATCAGTTGCCGGGCAGAATATCGGAATCACTTGGAACGATGTTATCGGAATGGATGAAGCTAAACAAGAAGCCCTTGAAATTGTAAAATTAATTAAGGATCGCGCAGAATTACAGCGTATCGGAGGAAAAATTCTAAAAGGCATTATTATGCTCGGGCCTCCTGGATGCGGAAAAACTTATCTGGCTAAAGCCATTGCCACTGAAGCTGGAATGCCCTTTATTGCCATGTCTGGTTCTGAATTTGTTGAAATGTTTGTAGGTGTTGGTGCCGGAAGAATTCGCAGTTTATTTAAACGCGCCCAGCAATTAGCTGAATTAGAAGGTGGTTGTATAATTTTTATTGATGAAATTGATGCTGTGGGAGCCAAACGCGGCATGGATGCTGGTTTCGGAGGCACAACTGAACATAACACTACCTTAAATCAGCTTCTTGTAGAAATGGATGGTTTAAAAGACAAAGATTATAATATTGTTTTAGTAGGTG
Organism: Candidatus Omnitrophota bacterium; assembly: GCA_016214325.1. Lineage (GTDB taxonomy): Bacteria > Omnitrophota > Gorgyraeia > Gygaellales > Profunditerraquicolaceae > JACROS01. The sequence continues at coordinate 8,483 of JACROS010000045.1, forward strand.
CAACAAACGCTCCAGAGAACTACCTTGACGAAGCTCTTTTAAGACCCGGAAGATTTGACCGTAAGATTTATGTGGATAAACCAAGCCTTGCTGACCGTGAAAAATTGTTTGATTATTACCTAAAAAAAGTTAAATACGACCCCAGTGATATAAAAATAGACCGCCTTGCACGCATCACTGTCGGACAAAGCCCTGCAGATATTGCAAACATTGTCAGAGAAGCTGCTTTAATTACTGTGCGTAATCAAAAATCTGCCATTTCAATGAAAGAAATAAATGATGCCAGAGAACGTATTGCTTTGGGTATAAAACGACGAATTAAAATGACTGACCGGGAAAAATGGCAAACTGCTTATCATGAAGCAGGGCATGCTATTGTCACCTACCTTCTGGTGCCAACAAAAGACGTGTTTAAAATCACCATTACTCCACGCGGCCACACTGGAGGCGCTACATGGGTTCCGGAACGCGAAGAAACACTCATTCAAGATAAAGTCGAACTTCTTAATGAAATCAGAATCTCCCTTGGCTCTTATGCTGCAGAACGAATTAAACTTGGACACACTACTGCAGGTGTTGTTGGAGACTTTGGCTCTGCAATTACCACGGCACACAACATGGCCTGGCGGCTTGGTATGGGCAAAAGCGGTTTAATCGGAGACTTTCATTTGCTAAACACAAATCAATATACAGCCGGCAACATTTCCGAAGAAACCAAAGCTCGCCTTGACCAAGATGTGCAAGAAATTATGCAAACATGCCTTAAAGAAGTCCAAGAGCTCCTTTTAAATGAAAACCCGCTTCTGGAACGCCTTGCTAAAGAACTCGTTAGTAAAGAGGAGCTTAATTACGATGAAATTGAAGCTATCTTTAAAGAATTCGGCAAGAACAGGCCTGTTAGCTAAAAGCCTGTTCTCTCTCATATTTATTCTCTTTCTATTCGGTTGCAGTTCGTCAACAAAACCAACCTATAAAATAGAAAACATTGCAGCTGACTTAGAAAGAATCTGCAAAGAAGAATACAAAATAGACGTTAAAGCCAAACAAGTTGGCTCTACGCTCTGGATTTATCTGCCGGTAGAAGACATACTGGTGAAATCCGACAAGCCTGAAAAATACACGGAGAAATTTTCCATTGATAAAAACACAAACAACTCCTTTAAAGATGGTGTCTTAAAACTAGACTACGCCATCAAAACCATCCCGGATACCGAGAAAACACAAGACTATAAATATAATAAAAAAAAAAAAAAAAAAATTAACGACGTATGGGTATCTCTCAGAAGGGTACTCTTCAGTCTTGAACGTGAAAAAGATACTGAACCTAAATTCTTTTGCATGGTTATCGCCGATATAAAAAACGGCTTTATCATCAAAGAAACATTTTACGGCCTTGATATTAGGAAAGTCTCCTACCAATACATTTCGATGACCGAATACCAGCACAGAAGCATTCAAGATATGGATATTTCGCCGCAGGTTATCGGCGACAAGGATGCAAAAAATTTCGATTTTAAAGAAATTTCTATGGAAGATTTTCTTGCAAAACAAATTGAACAAAGAATAAGGCTAAAATTCCAGAAACCTGAGGTAAATAAAAATGCAGATATTGATAAAGAAATCATCAAAGTTATTGCCCACACCCTTAAAACTTACGGCTTTAAGGATTTTGAATATATTGAATTAAATAACGACATCACCAACAACAAGATTACCATGAATCAAGGGGCAATCTTGGCTATTGAATAATAAATTTCCTGCCTTTTAACTTTATCTTACTGTTAATGATTAGATTTATTGCTTGAGGGTAAAGCTCATGTTCAAGCTTGTGGATTTTTGCTTCAAGGCTTTCCAGGGTATCATTTTCTTTTACGGTTATTTCCTTCTGCAGGATTACTGCTAAAACAATCAGGCCTATTTTATTTTCTTTTAAAATTTCTATAATTCTTAATTCAAAATCGCGCTTAGAAGAGAAATCTTCTCTTTTAATAAGCGCAATCCTTACTCTCAACCTTTGTGCCCTCTTAATTACAAACGCATTAGGCTGGTCACAGATTAATAGCGCTAAATGAGCCTTAATCCTGCCATTTTTTACTGCCTTGGCAATAGCCTCAAAATTACTTCCGTTGCCCGAGACAAAAACCGCAAAATTTTTCATTCTCTTATCCTTATGCATTTTGTGGGACAAACCCTTATACAATCACCGCAAGAAGTGCATTTATGATAATCAATCACTGCCAAATTGTCCACCACATGTATCGCATCAAATTTACAGGCCTTCTCGCAAAGCCAGCAGGCAATACAGCCAACCGGACAAACTGCCTTTGTATCTTTACCCAAATCATGCGAACTGCAATTAACATAAACATTCTGAGAAACGTTAACCAAACTAAATAGCTTCTTAGGACAAACCAGAACACACTTATTACATGCCCTGCACTTGTCCTTATCAACAACAGGAAGCCCTTGTTTAGACATAGAGATTGCCCCAAACGGGCATACCTTAACGCACGTTCCAAAACTAAGGCACCCAAACACACATTCTTTTTGCCCGCCTAAAACTAAATTCGCTGCCACACAATCTTCTATCCCGGAATAAATATATTTGTCTTTTATTTTATTGCCTCCGCCGCAATGTAAAACAGCAATTTTCTTTGCCTGCTTTTCTATTTTTTGCCCCAATAAATGTGCTACCTTTTCTTTTACTTTGTCTTCAGTAACCCGGCAGGAATCAATGCTGGCCTTGCCTGAAAGAAGCATTTCTGCAAAACCAAAACAACCAGCTCCTCCGCAAGCGCCGCAATTTGCTCCGGGTAAAAGCCCATGAATCTTCTCAAGACGAGGATCAATCTGTACGGCCAGCTTCTTTGAAGCAACAGCCAGGCCAACACCAAAGAATAAGCCTAAAAAACCTAAAACCAAAATTGAAATTAAGATATCCATTCTTAGAACCTAAACCCGCTAAAGCCCATAAAACTCAAACTCATAATTGAAGCAATAATAAAAGCCAGAGGAAACTCTTTTAACGCCTTGGGGATAGAACACAACTCTAGCCTCTCTCTAATTCCAGACATTAAAAGCATGGCCAAACCATAACCAATTCCGACACAAACTCCCTGAAACAAAGAATACCAGAAACTCCCTACCACAGCTTTACCGTTAACAAAAAACATATCAATATTTAAAACCGCAACTCCAAGCACAGCACAATTAACCGTAATTAAAGGAAGATAAATTCCAAAAACCCTATACAATGGCGGTGCAAATTTTCTAACCACCATTTCTACAAATTGCACTGAAGTTGCAATCACCAGAATAAAAGAAATCGTGCGCAGATACTCCAACCCAAACGGAACCAGTAAAAAACGGTATATAAACCAGGTAATTGCAGATGACATTACAATTACAAACATGACCGCAAAACTCATGGCAAGCGCTGGCTTTGTCTCTTTGGAAATTGCAATAAAAGAACACAGCCCCAAGAAACGCGATAAAATAACATTTGAAACAAAAACAGCCGAGATAAAAATCATCAAAAATTGCGCAATCGTCATAAAGCTCCTAAACCTTATCTTTCTTTAAAAGATTAAAAAACGCCAACAACAAACCAATTACCAAAAGCGCACCCGAGGGCATGCCGATGGCAAACATTGGCTCAAATCCTTTAAACATCGTAATACCAAGAATTTTACCGCTTCCCAATAATTCTCTGATGGCAGAAATCAGAACCAACGCCAAACCAAATCCAATCCCCATACCAAGAGCATCAAAAATAGAATTTAGAACTGAGTTTTTAGAGGCAAAGGCCTCTGCTCTTCCTAAAACTATGCAGTTAACCACAATTAAAGGCACATAAATCCCCAAGGCACGATTTAATGCCGGGCTGTACGCCTTCATCAGTAATTCAATAATTGTAACAAAAGTAGCAATAACTACAATGTAACAAGGAATCCTGATACGCTCAGGGATTAAATTCTTGATCAAAGCTATAATAATATTTGATCCCAAAAGCACAAATGTCGCAGCCACTGACATGCCTATGCCGTTTATCACCGAAACAGAAACAGCCAACGTCGGACATAATCCAAGTGCTAACACAAATGTCGGATTTTCTTTTATAATACCTTTTGTAAATTCTCTAACTGGATTGCTCATCTTAAAATTACGAATTATCCCGACCGCTATGAAATAGCGCGTCGGGACGAGTTACGATTAGTCCCATATATCCTATTCTTCGTAAACCTGTCAATTATCGGCGTTGCCGCATTCATCATTAATATCGCGTAAGAAACTCCTTCAGGATAACCGCCCCACAACCGGATAACCGCAGTAATCACGCCGCAGCCTGTGCCAAAAATAATCTGGCCTTTATAAGTTAAAGGGCTCGTTACGTAATCTGTTGCCATAAAAAAAGCCCCCAAGATCAAACCGCCTGTAAGTATATGAAACATCCAGTCACCGCTAAAATACCCATTAGGGCCAAAGATAAATGTCAATAACCCCACAGTTAAAATATAAGTAATTGGGATGTGCCAGCTAATATATTTTCTGACAAATAAAAACGCTGCTCCGATTAACAACGCCAAGATACATACCTCCCCGATACAACCTCCATGCCTGCCGATAAGAAGGTCCCAATAAGAAAACTGCGTGGCCATTTTTGCATGCCGCAAAACAGCCAAAGGAGTGGCGCCGGTTATTGCGTCATACCCCGGGTTAACAAAAGTAGTCATATACTTTGGCCAGCAAGCCATCAAGAAGACTCTCCCGGTTAAAGCAGGATTAAAAATATTCTGCCCCAAACCACCAAAAACCTGTTTTCCAATAGCAATGGCAAAAAAAGAACCGACTATCGGAAGCCAAAAAGGAACATTAGAAGGCAAATTATAAGCAAGCAATAACCCTGTAAGCACTGCGCTTCCATCAAGAATAGCTACTTTCTTTTTTGTCAACAACTGCAGGATACCTTCTGCTACAACTGCCGTGATTACCGCCCAGAAAATCACCCAAAACGCACTCCAGCCAAAGATAATTACCCCGGCTGCCCCCGCAGGCACAAGGCTCAACGAAACCAGCCACATGATCTTTCGCACTGATTCCTTATTATGTATATGCGGAGAAACTGCAACAATCAATCTATCAGTCATTCTTAATCAACTCCTGGATCTCTTGTGATTTCTTATCAACGGAATTAATCACTGCCCTTGAAGAAATGGTTGCTCCTGTAATTGCCTGCACGTTTCCTAAATCTTTTATATTTTTATCAACAAATCTTCCAGTGAAATCCTTTTCTGCTATATTTGTACCTAATCCAGGAGTTTCATTCTGGCTCAAAACCTTTATGGAATTTACAGTCCCATTCTTAAACATACCCACCATTGTTTCTATATTACTGGAATAACCTTTTCCAATAGCCTTAAAAGCAACCCCTAAAAGATTTCCTGAAACATCAAAGGCCTTGTAATAAATAACTTCTTCTGCAGATTTTACCGGCTCAAAACGAACAGCCTTGGGCAAGACTTCTTTTAAGCTCAGCTCTTCTTCAAGTTGAGCCTGAGCAACTATCTTGGCCTTAGTTAATTTATTTACTCCAGCTAACAAACCGCTAGCTACCACACAAATTATTGAAAGCGTCATGCCATAACGCAGCATATCTTTCATTTTGCTATCTCCAATTTTGCCCTTTTAACCGTCTGCACTAACCTTCTTTTTGCAGGACAGACATAATTACAAATACCGCATTCAATACAATCAGCTACCCCATAATCTTTTGCCTGCTGCCACAGAGACTTTTCAGAAGAAAGATTGATCAGGCACGGCATTAATCCCGCAGGGCACTCCCTGACACAGGCTCCGCAGCGAATACAAAATTCCTCCTCCAAAACCCGGGCCTCTTTTTCACTAAACAACAAAACCCCGCCGGTTGATTTTATTACCGGCACCTCGTCAGTAAACTGGGCAAGCCCCATCATCGGCCCGCCGATAATAATCTTAGCAGGCTTAGTTGTTATTGGCCCGCAATAATTAATCAATTCTTTAATCGGTGTTCCAATGGGCACAAGTAAATTCTTAGGATTATCTATACAACTTCCTGTAACTGTTACTGTACGTTCATACAACGGTTTAGCCAAATATAGCGCTTCATAAATGGCATAAATTGTAGCTACATTCTGCACTACTACAGCTATATCAAAAGGAAGCTTTCCCCTTGGAACTTCTTTGCGCAAAACATTTTTAATTAACTGCTTCTCCCCGCCCTGGGGATATTGTGATTTTAAAATGCTTATCGCATATCGCTTGTCGCATATCGACTGAAACTGCTTGATAGCTTCGGGTTTATTATCTTCAATTGCAATGTAAACATTTTTCGCCCCGACGCACTTAGCAACCAACTTTATCCCCGCGATGATCTCTTTAGCTTTCTCAATCATCAAGCGGTTGTCGCTATTTAAGAACGGCTCGCATTCTGCACCGTTAACAATTAAAGTATCCACTGGTTTTGGAGGATTTAATTTAATATGCGTGGGAAAGCTGGCACCCCCCATTCCCACAATTCCAGCCTCAAAGATAATATTGCGGATTTGCTCGGCGCTAAAACTATCAACCTCGGCTTGCGTTATGCGGCTTGGTGACGACAACTTATCAGAACCATCGCCCTCTATCACTATAGCCTTACACCTGCCCAAAACCGGATGCGGCCAATCCTGTATTGCTGTAACCTTTCCGGATATTGACGCATGCACCCGAGCATGCACATGCGCCTGTGCAGAAGCAATCAATTGCCCTCTTACCACTAAATCACCAACCTTCACCTCAGGAACGCAAATCTTGCCTAAATGCTGGCTCAAAGGAATATAAACCTTCTTAGGCAAAAGCAATACTTCAATAGGCTTATGCTCTGTTTTATCCTTACACTCTGCTAATCTAACCATGGAATTTTACGATTTATTATTAAGTTAATTATTCCAACAATGCTAAAAATGCATCCAACACTTACTAAAATCAGTAAGTGGGAAGATCTTTCTGCTAGTATACTGCTTAGAAACATAAAAAGCAAGAACCCTAAATGCATTACAATTTCAAGGGAGCTAAAAATCTTTCCCATCATCTCAGTGTCACTAGCCTTATGAATAATGGTATTTGAAGCAATCATAATCGGAGATATTGCAAGCCCCAACAGCAAAGCTAAAATTGCAGCAGCAGAAAAATTGGGGTAGCGATGTATTCCCAAAGCAAAAACCGCCATCATTATACCGCTTAAGATTAAAGACGCAAAAATTGTCTTATAAGCACTGAGTTTCTGGCCGAAACGGCCATAAATCAGCGAACCTACGAATAACCCTGCGCCCAAAAACATAATCAATAACCCCAAATCCTTTGTCGCAGAGTGTAAAGTCTTTTGCACAAACACAATAATCACTACATAAACAGCTCCCAACGCCGACCACAATGTAAAAATAATGCCGGCAGTAAACCTGATTTCCTTCTTTTTGATAAAATAAATAATTCCTTCCTTGATTTCCTGAAAAACAGATTTTCTAAGAACCTCTACGATCTCCCGCCCCATCGTCTTTAGATTTATCCGGCTTGAGGCTTTTTTAACAATAAATAAAATCAGTGTTCCTGAAACAAAAAAGCTAAAAGCATCCAGATAAAATCCGCTTCTTGCCCCCAACCACTCCACCAACACCCCGCTTATGCCAAACCCAAGTATCGCAGCAATCATCCCTGTAGTATTGACCAGAGAATTTGCCATCAACAAATCCTTCTTTTCCACTAAATCAGGAATAATGGACATCTTAGCCGGTACAAAAAACCTGCCAATTGAAAAAACAAGGAAAATCACCAGATAAATCGGCGCCAAAGACTTTGTATAAAACAAAAATAGCGGAATTAAAAGGACGAGAAAGGCTCGCAAGAAATCACAAGCATACATTGTCCTGCGCCTATCCCAACGATCAACATATACTCCTGCAATCGGGCCGATTAAGAAAACAGGAATAATAGTAAAGGAAAGGATTTTTGCGATTTCAATGGTTGAGCCCGGAGCACGCTGATAAACAAAAGCAATCAGCGCCATCTGGTCAAGCCTGTCTCCTAATTGCGAAACAAGCTGTCCCAGCCAAAGCAAAAAGAAATTTCTACTTTTAAAAACATCTCTAAATTTAGACATAAATATAACAAAAAGCCGATGAGTGGAATCGAACCACCGACCCGCGCTTTACGAAAGCGCTGCTCTGCCAACTGAGCTACATCGGCGAAAAGAACAAATAATTATAACAATTTCTAGCCTTAACTCAATTAATAAAATTAAATGTCCTAGCAATTGAATCAATCACCGGTTCATACCTGGATCTATTTTCAAAAGGTGTGCCGGATTGAATAAAATAAACTTTATTCCCGTGAGGCCAAAGATAGTGT
>JACROS010000021.1 GCA_016214325.1 Candidatus Omnitrophota bacterium
CCAACTGCGTCAACTTATCAATAATATCATCCATGCTGGTTTTCTTGGGGATTGCACAAGCAATAGTTACAGAACATTTCTGAGCATAAACTGCGGTTTTCTTTTCTTGTATAGTTAATTCTACAGAATTTAACGACATCTTATCAATCTTTGCCTTATATCCATTTCCAGCACCATCAAAAACATTAACCGCATCACCAACCTTGAGCCGTAAAACAACCTGAAGATGATGAATCTGGTCGGCATTTAAAATATTAATTTTGTTTTGGGCAATATTTTGGGCTGGAACAAAAAATTTATGCATAAAACACCTTATTTATTATCTTTTTCTGAGAAAACTTCTGCACTAAAAATGTAAATTTGAGTATTCTGATCTCTCCAAGCATCAGCAGATAGACCTGCCTTATGAACACACAAGTTTGTAAGAAATTCTTCTTTTGACCAACCAGTTTCTACGGCTACCTGCGGAAGAAATACCCCGCTATGCAAACCTTTTCTAATTAAAACACCGTGTTTACCCAGCTCAATTTCATCTGAAGAAGTAACTTGCTTCATAGGAGAAAGCACGGAAATTTCAATCTCAATCTCAGGCAATTCTGAAAGCTTTACCGACGGGAAACGCGGATCACCAACTGCAGCTTCTATTGCCATATCCCGCACAGAAAGAAACAAAGATTGTGTTGCAACTAAACTTCCAATGCAACCCCTCAGCTCTTTTTTCTTATGCAAAGAGACAAACGCGCCAGCATTTTGCATTAAAACAGGATCAGATTCATTTAGGCTCAACTTCTCTCCAGAGCTTAAATAAGTTTCAATGGATTTTCTGGCTATTTCTAGGAGATTTTTTTTCTGGGACTTGTTTAACATATCGGTATAAGGTTTAGGCACTAAGCTCACTGCTCGGCTTGTCGCCTCGCAACGCTCGCTTTAGTGCCACCAGAAATTTCCTTGTCGGAAATTTCTGGTGGAGCAGATGAGGATCGAACTCACGGCCTTCGCGATGCGAACGCGACGCTCTCCCAACTGAGCTACTGCCCCATTTTAATCAAACCATCTTTAATAATCTTATCAATATAATCTTTTCTTTTAAGCTTCTTTAATTTTAACTCAACCTTTCGAGCAACTCCAAATGTATTGTATTCCTGAAAAAACTTCAATTCTATAGGCAATAAAGGACGTGTTGACTTAACTAAACCTTGCTTATGTTGACTTAGCCTATCCTCGATATTATTTGTACTACCAATATAATATTTATTTTTATCAACACTTCTTAATATATAAACATATCCCTTTTTCATATAAACGCGACGCTCTCTCCCGACGCGCTCACTTTGTTCGCGGTCGGGACTACTGCCCCCATAATACACCTAAATAAATTACCACAATTGTATTAATTTAGCAATAAAAGGATTAATTTACAGAAACAGAAGGCATGTTGATTCTTGTCCTCAGGGTAACAGAAGGATTTTCCGGAGTACCGCAAACATAGTTTGCTTGACTAGGATCCCAACAACCATTAAGAACAACAGAAATAAAATTTGAAGGAACTGCTGCAGAAGGAATAGAATAATTTGTTGCCGTACCAACTATAAAAGGTTCAGACAAAGCTTGAAATCCTGTAATACGATTACTCATAACTTCATAAACATTGGGTTGATTTAAGTAATCAGGACAAAAAACAATCTGATGCGAGTTAGGCATATATCTATAGGCAATCTCTCTATCTCCGCTTGAAATAGCATCTCTGCAGCCATTGGGATTATTAGAATTATAATCTATATAAACAATAATTCTGCGTTCGCCACTACTTGCAATGTAGTTATACGCTAAAGCCCACTCTCCTGTTAAACGGCTGCCGATTGCATGCCTTAATTGCTTTACCATATCCTCGACAATAACTGCCAATTCATTTTGCAACACTGAGCGCCGTTGTGCATTGCTAACCTGATGATGCACAAAAACATCAGCAACAGAAAACCCCAGGACCAAAAATCCAACCAGCCCCAAGGCTATTAATAACTCTAAAAGAGTAACGGCTCTATTATGGCTCATTCCAGGTAATATTTAATCTCAATTTTCTAAGATTATTAGTATTACTAAAAGTGTAGGTAGGGGTATAAACAATGCCACTGGATGGATCAGTCCAAGCAGTGGTATTACAATTAAGGCCAGCGCTTAAACAATTACTCCCCCACTGATCCTGCCTGACATCTAATTGCAAAGGTTCAAGAAACTGCTTACCAATCTCTCCTCCAGATATGCGCGAACGGCTATGCAGCATATAGCGCTTACTGGCTACAATAAGGCTTACAAAAGAAGCAATTAACAAAACAAATATAACCAAAGCAACTAAAATCTCCATAAGCGTAAACGCCTGATGATTATTTGCTATTTTTAACATATTATGGATTACACGTGCAGGCATTGCACGGATTTGGTGAAGGAACTGTGTTATTGTTACTAATGCACCAGCGCCTTACAGAAGCAAGGTTTCTAGCAGCCTGAGCGCAGAAATTTACCCCGCTATTACAAGTACGTACTGTATAATCCCATGCCGAATTATTCACTGGAAGCAACAAATTCAAATCCTGATTAATTCCGGCATTTGGAGTTGGTATTATTGTTGGAGCAAGATAAACAGCAGGATTAACATTGCTTTCCATACGAGCAATTCTTTCAGCTGCAAGAATAAGGCTCAAATTTGCTTGTGCCTCACGGTCAAAAGCGTTCTCTCTTGCTGAAGAATAATTAGCAACCCCTAAAGCAGCTAAAATTCCTACAATTAAAAGGACAATCATTAATTCTATAAGCGTAAAAGATTTACTATTTTTCATTTTAAGTCAATTTTTTCTTAAGCTTTAATAAGTATTGGTAGACCATGTAGCTCCACCTGTAACATAGCTTACAGTTATGCTTATATATTTACCAGCTGTTGAATCCGGCGTCTTTCCACCGCTAGTACACCTATCAGCCCTTATTGTTATTGCCGAAGCAGTGCTCGCGGTTACACTATATGAAAAAAAATGCGATGTTTTACAACCTTGTGTTGTCCCAGGAACTTCACCTTCAACGAAAGAACCACCTTGATCAATATTTAATTCCGCTTCAGTAACTGAACCAGCCGGATCTTCATTATGCAACTCAATAGCTCGAGAACGCAAATAACCTAAAACCTGTCTAGCCTCTGCACCCCTGCTTCTTTCAACGATACGTGAATAAGAAGGTATAGCAACCGAAGCTAAAATACCTATAATTACAACTACAATCATTAATTCCAATAGAGTAAATCCTTTTTTCAACTTTACTCACCTCCTCATTAACTAAGTTTAGGTATATTGGCTCACTAAATATATCATAATTAACATCATTCAGAGAGCCAACATACCTAAACTTTAACAACAAACTTTATTATTTCAAAGCATGCGTACCAGCAATAGCGCCATCTTGATCCATGGTTATTGTCTGGTTATTATAGTTACCACCTACTCTTGTCGCTGTAGCAGTAAACGCAGAAGCTGTCCCAGCGTTAGTTGAATAATCCCAATCCGGATCAGCTATAATCTGAGTCATCTCAATATAAGGCTCGAGATTCGTTAAAGTAGCATTTGTAAGAGCAGTAGTATATATATCTTTTTCTCCACGATACATTTTCTCAGCATTGGCAATTAGACCAAGAGCTGTCTTTGCCTTTGCGATTTTTGCTCTTTCAGTTGCTTTTAAATACTGAGGCACTGCTACTGTTGCTAAAATACCAATTACGATAATGACTATCAACAACTCAATTAATGTAAAACCTTTCTTATTCATCTCTTCCTCCTTTTATTTATTTTCTTATTAACAAGCCTGACCTTACTTTATTTTACAGACATTCACCCCCTTTCAATAAACTTAAATAAAAACATATTCTAGATAAAGTATAACACATAATAAATCAAAAAACAATTAAGAGCCGTCTACAAAAACTATTTAATCTGAGTGAGTTGGAAAATAGGCAAAAACATGCCTAAAACCATAGTCCCAATCACCACACCCATCACTACCAACATTATCGGCTCAAACATGGACATAATTCTAGACAAAAATGTATTTATATAATCCTGATAAAACCCGCTTAGACGCTTAAACATATTTGACAAATCACCAATCTCTTCCCCAATCGCCACCATTTGCACAACCATAGGGTCAAAAAACCCGGATTTTGCCAGCGATTGGCTCAAATTCCTGCCTTCTCGCACATCATTTTTTATTTCACTAACAATCTTTCCTAATACCACGCTACCAACACTGCGTTCAGATATTTCAAGCGCATACAATATAGGAACACCGCTTTCAACCAAAGTAGACATTTCTGAAGTAAAACGCTCTATGGCCAATATCCTAAAAAACTCACCTAAAAGAGGAATTTTATAAAGAATAACTTCAAAAGCTTTTTTCCCTGCGCGAGTTGAAAGAAATTGACGTAAAAACCAAAACCCAACTACCATAGCTCCAAACATAACCAAAATATACTTTCTAATAAAGTTGCTAATTAAAAGTATAATTTGTGTTAATAGCGGCAACTTAATATTAAATCCACTAAATATCTCTATAAAGGCCGGAATAATCTTAATATTCATAAACAAAACAACTCCCTCCATATCTTTTTCAAGACTTTTGATTACCTTATAAAGACTGCGGCTATTAACCTGCTGGGCAATAATGTTCAGGCTTCGCAAGATTGTTACTCCAGCGCCCAAAAGCGTAGAAATCTGACGGCAAAAAAGGGTAAGATCAGCACTAGTAATACGGGAATGCTTAGCTTTAGGTTTAATCTTAGCGGTAAGCGGAGATTTTAGAGACTGCAATATTTCTTCTTGTTCAGGAAATATATTTACAACAACCAAATCTTTTGCCTGCAATGAACTAATTAACTCTTCTTGCGAAGCAGCTTCTTCTGTACCGCTTTTCTTATTACCAGACTTATCACGAACTATATAAGAAAATTTCGGCATTATTCAACTCCTAATGTTACAGAAAGCGCTTCTTCAAGCGAAGTTACTCCCTGCTCAACCTTGCGAAGGCTAGATTCATACAAAGTCTGCATTCCTCCTTGCTTAGCTACTTCTCTTAATTTCTGGAATGAAACTTTTTGATTAATTAGTTCTTGTATCTGCGAATTTACCACCATAACCTCTGAAATACAAACTCTGCCACGATAACCAGTATTAACACAGTTTTTGCATCCTTTTGGCCGATAAAATAACTCCGCGTTAAGTTTAATATTCTTTAAGGCTCCTTTTTCCGGCTCATAAGCCTCTTTGCATTCAGGGCAAAGTTTACGCAGCAGCCTCTGGGCCACCACAATTAACAATGAAGGCGCTAAAAGATACGGCTCAATGCCGATATCCATCAAGCGGGTTATCGCAGAAGGAGCATCATTAGTATGTAAGGTACTTAAAACAAGATGCCCGGTCAACGAAGAACGGATACAAATCTGAGCAGTCTCCAAATCCCTGACCTCTCCTACAAGCATTACATCTGGATCCTGTCTTAGAAAACTGCGCAAGGAAGCAGCAAACGTCAAGCCAATCTCCGGCTTAATCTGCACCTGATTTACACCATCTAATTTATATTCAACCGGATCTTCAACAGTAATAATATTTTTTGTTGGCCCTTTAATTTCATTTAAAATCGCATAAAGCGTAGTAGATTTTCCGCTTCCAGTTGGGCCAGTTACAAAAATCAAGCCATAAGGAGAATTAATAGCTTTACGTATCAATTCTTGCTGTTTTTGTTCAAAACCTAGCTGATTCAAATCTAAAACAACACTACTTCTGTCTAAAATTCTTAAAACAGCCTTTTCTCCATAAATAGTAGGAATAATGGAAACGCGAATATCTATTGGACGCTCTTCAATGCGCACTAAAATGGCTCCATCCTGCGGCAGGCGCTTTTCAGCAATATCCAATTTTGCAAGAATTTTTATACGAGAAACTATTGCAAGATGAAGATGTTTTGTAGGTGGAGGAACTTCATAAAGCCTGCCATCAATGCGATAGCGAAGTGAAATTCTACTTTTAAAGGGTTCAATATGTATATCTGAAGCACGCTCATCAATTGCCTGACGGATAATTAAATCCACCAGCTTAATAACAGGCGCCTCTTCTGCGCGCGCAATCAATTTATCAAGGCTTAACTCCTGTTCCGGAGCTTCTTCAGATGTTGAGAGAGTAGTAAGAGAAAGATCATAACTCGCATCAACCGCTTCCTGAAGCATTTGCGACTTCCCGTAGAATAACTCAATCGCCTTTAATAAGCTTGATTTTGTCGCCAGAACCGGATTTATTTCACATCCACTGATTTTTCTTAAATTATCAATTAAAATTAAATCCAGCGGATCAAACATGGCAACCGTCAAAGAACGTAAGTGCCGCGACAACGGTAAAACTAAATTCTTAAGTGCAAAATCTCGTGGAACCAAAACATCCAAACCCTGACCAATCTCAGGCTTTAAAGCATCTGTGCTTAACGCATAATAAGGTATATTTAACTGTTTGCTCAAAATAGCTACCATTTGTTCCTCTTTAACAAAGCCTAACCTAACCAATATTTCGCCAAGCCGCCCACCATCCTGCTTTTGAACACCAATTGCTTTGTCCAAATGTGCAGAATCAATCAGGCCTTCTTGAATAAGAATCTCACCTAATCTGAGATACTTCTCCCGCGGCATTATTTTCTCTTTTCTAGATTACTTAAACTTGAGGTTATTTTTTCCTGCCGATCCATATCTGATGTTTCTTGCTCGCGCAATGGAATTGACGCAGGAATTGAAACAGATTTCTCAGTCTTGGCTAATTTTACCTCATTATTTTTAACAATACGCGGAGTAATAAAAACAATCAACTCACGGTCCTTGTTTGGCGTTAAAGACTTGTGCCTAAATAATGAGCCTACAAAAGGAAGATCGCCTAAAAAAGGAAGCTGAGTAATAACTTCTTGACGCTGAGTACGTAACAAACCTCCTATTACAACGGTATCCCCGTCTTTTACTCTAACTACGGATTTTGTAGTACGTATTTCTGGATCGCGATACTGGATTGATTTTGCTCCATCTGTAAGAGTATTCCCCTTAATTGCTTCAGAAACCTTCGGATAAATAAACATTGTAATTTCTCCAATATCAGTATTAATTTGTGGAGTAACGCGCAAACTAACTCCGGTTTCAGCCCTTTCTGCTTCTGAAGTAGACGTAGATTGGCCCTCAGAAGCCGTAGTGGTTGACTTTAAGCCGATTGATTCATTTGTTACTATTTTAATCTCAGCAGTTTCGTTATTAAGAGTAAGCAATCGAGGACGTGCCAAATATTTCGTATCAGTATTCGTTCTTAAGAAATCAATTTGTGCTTGATAAGTATTTGTTGAATTAATTCCCAAGCTTCCTCTTGTGTTGTCTGTTAAAAAAGATTTACTCCACGCATGAAAAGGAAATCCAGTAGGAACACTTGTTCCGCTTAAAACAAATGTAAGCGGAGTTTGCCCAAATTTAAAACCTATCTGGTCAGCAACTTCTTTGCTTACATCCAGCATTTCTACCTCCAAAAGAACCTGTGTTGAAGGAATATCCAAGGAAGCAATTGTCTTTGCAATAACCTGAATACGGCTAGGAATATCAGTAACCACAAGGCTGTTTGTGCGGTAATCTTCTACCACCGAACCATTCTCAGTAAGAAGCTTCTTTACAATATTGGTTAAACCAACATTCTCTTCGCTCTTCCATTTACCTTCTCCCCCACCAGACGAAGAACTACTAGACGAAGAGCTACTAGACGAAGAGTCACTACTATCAGAACTACTCGAAAGCTGATTAGACATCTCTTCTTTTAAAGACGAGGAAGAAACTGTGGCGTATTTCAAATAAAAAACTTTTGTTTCAGTTTCTACGCCCAGCTTGCCCCAATCTTTTACAATGAAAATATTCGCATCCTTATCCAAATCATAAGTAAGATTATTTGCCTTAAATAATTCATCCATTGCCTTTTTTAACGGCACCTTATCCAAATAAAGAGTGATTTTTCGTTCCTGAACATTTTCTGAAGAAATAAAATTCATCCCTGATTGAATAGAAAAAGCCTTTAAGGCATCTTTCAGGTCTACATCCTTAAAATCAAGAGAAATTTCAGGCTCATCTTTAGCCAAATCAAGCTTAATTTCGGCATTAATGCGCGGTATCGGCAAACCAAAGCACGAAAACACAATAATCATAAAAACGTAGAAAATCTTTTTCATATTAATCCTCCTGTGATAATGTCTCTTTAATACTGCCCACAGCTGCGGGGCTTGATAAATTATGCTCAATACCTCCAAAAGAAACAATAACGCCATTTTGGGTTATCTTAATAACAGTCGCTCCTTCTACAACATCGTTTTCCTTAACCACTTTATTGTTAATAATCGCAAGAGGAGCTTTCTCTCCCCAAATTACTCCTTGTACAGTAAGCTGCGGAAGAGGAGCTGCTGCAATTTGTTGCTGCGCATCAAGAGATATTTCAGCTTTTTTAATTAATAAGTCCTTGAATGGATCACGCATATTTTCCGAGCTATAATTTATCTTAGGCCGTTCAATAGCTGGTGCAAACTGGTAAGCTGCAGCATCACTGCTTTCTTTCTGGTCCATATAATCATCTAAAGAAGCAGCATATAAAGACAGCGGCAACAAAAAGAATGCAAATAAAAATATTATTATAGATTTAGTCATTTTCATTCTACGGCAGCAATATTATTAATAGTTACATCAATCTTTAACTCTTCGTCGGAAGAATTAATCACTAAATCTTCCACCTCATAAACATTGCTATCACTTTCAACGCTACTTATAAAACGGCCCAAGGCATGATAATCTGGGCTTACTAACTCTAATGAAAAAGGAATCTTGACAAAATCAGCAGTTATCTGCTCTTGTTCTGGCCTAATTGAATTAATTTTAACTCCAGACGCTTGAGCAAGCTGGCTTAAATTATTCATCAATAAGCTAGAATCTTTCTTTGCAAGAAGGTTTTTATAAGAACCCAAGTTCCCTTCTAGCTTACTAATATTCTGCAATACTATATTCTTCTTAGATTCAACTTCCTTCTGGCTATTCAATGCCTGCATTTCTTTTTCCTGCCCTTTATATATATTTAAAGCAACAACCAAAGCAACAACAATTATCCCTGCGCTTAGAAGATTTTTTTTCGCTTTTTCCAGAATATTAGTTAATTCCATAAAAAACTCCCCTAATAATTCTTACAAGAAATAGTAAAGCTTGTTACAGAATTCTTATCAGCTTTCTCACTATTAATATTTGTAATAGCAATATTCCTGAATACTTTAGAGAAACCTACATCTTTCTTTAAACTTGAAAGTAACACTGAAGCAGTTGCAAACTCCTTATCGCTATCTCCCAAGAAAATATTCCCATTTAAAATCAACTCTGCATTTCCATCCGCCTGCTTGGAATACTTGAAATCTTTTAACCAAACACCTTCCGGTAACACACGAGGGATTATATTTAATGGTTCAATAACATACATCTGCTTTTTCACAAGATCATCCAAAATCTTTAGCTTTCTGCGATACTCCTCTTCAGTTCCAGTAAGCTCCTCGCATGACTTATCAGAACTTACCGTAACCACCTTGACTCTGTTAGCAATAATCTGTTTTAACTGTTCTTTTAAAGGATTCAACCTTAAGTTACCAACAAAAAAAGCAATAAAACAAACAAAAACAGCTAAAATAAAAATACGAAAATCAAATTTAAATTCTTTCCCTCCTGCTAAAACTTCCGGTCCCTTTAAACCCTGCGTCGCTTGATCCTGCGCTTTCTTATCTGCAGCCAAAAGATCAACCTTAACATTAGTTCTTATTAAAGGTGCCAATGAAGCGGCAAAACCCTTGACGAAATTTAAGGAATAAAATGGCTGATTCCCCATACATTTCAAAATATCAAGAAAATTGCAAGCTAAGCCCAATTCAGACATAAAAGCCTCTAAAACAGGCTTCTCATCCTGGCTACAAATAAAATTCATTTTTTGTATTTTCTTGTCATGAAATTTGCGGTTATAATAATCAAGAGATACCCGAATTTCGCTCTTTAATTTATCCATTACCTCATTCGGCTGAACCTCTGATGCGGCAACTCCCTGCGCAACGCTACTTAAAGAAATATCGCGGCTAAATAACGGAATTCCGTTTTCAATAACAGAAAAGTTTATCTCATCTTCCGAAATCGTATCAACAGCAACCAAGCCGACAATACCTTTTTCACTACCTCCAGCCAATTTTAAACATCTTAATAAACTCGATGCCGAGTACTCAACCCCCTTGAGCCGAATATTAAGTTGCTTAAAAACTGAAAGATACTTACTAAGCAGGTCTTTCTTTATACCTAAGAATAAAACCTGATTAGTATTTGAAACCTTGTCAAAATAAACCTGAAAATCTGAAATTATATCTTCGGCTTTAAAAGGAATGTATTTTTTAGCTTCAAAGTTTACTGCGCTTTGCATTTCTTGCCGAGACATTACCGGTAAATCAAAGGTGCGAACAATTAAATCTTTACCAGAAAGACAAAGAGTGGCCTCTTTAATATCAATCTTATTTCTCCTTAACTCATCCTTCAGGATTGCTACCGCTTCAATTAACTTTACATCAGCAGGCACTTTCTCCTCAATATCAATACCAGAAAGAAACACTTGCGGCACCTGTGCGCTCTTAAGAAATCTGCGTCCGCGGGATTCTACAATACTTATTAATTTAGGGCCAAAGTAAATTCCTACAGAATTCATTGTTTTACCTCAGTTTTTTTCTCAACTAATATGCGACGTTTACTCTTGAGCCAAGCATCAACCTCTTTACGTTCAAATCTCCAAACGCCACCAACCTTAATACCGGAAATCTTAGACTGATGCAGCCAATTATAGATTGTCTGCTTCTTCAATCTCAAGTAATCCGCTAAATCATCAATATCCATTAATTTTGCCATTGTCTTATCCCTATTAAATCATAACTTCAACACAATCACAAGTAAATCATAAAAAACTTATGTTGTCAAGTAATTTCTTTTATGAATTTACTCAGACTTACTTATATTACGATAAACATATAAGAACTTAGCAAGATTAATTCAGACTACTCTCGTCTATGTTAAACCTATTTAATCAGTAATTCTCTTCATTAATTTAGTTGACACTGATAAGTTACTGGAGGGTATAATCAGTAGTAATATTAATTGGTGTTGTACCAGCGATTCCTGTGCCAGCAACACCAATTGCTATTGTTACCAAGTATGGAATATCTGCATCTGGAGTGCACCTAGCGCCAGAACAGTTCCCTAGAAAATAGGTTTGATTCGCAGTCCAGGTGTTTGTTCTAAGCTTATTAACGGCTAAATTCATACCTGCTAAACAAGCATAATAAGCACGTATACGGTTTAATTGATGATACGAAACACGAGACTGGCTAGAAATCAAAGATAAGATTACATTTGCCAATATAGTAATTACAAGAAGTACGCCTAAAACAATAATTAATGCCACGCCTTTACTGTTTTTACACCTTTTCTTAGGCATTTTTACGTAAATATACCTTATAATCCGAACCAGCCTGAAGCACAACCACATGGCCTTCACGGGCAAGCCAACCCAGACTCATTAAGACGTTATCCCTATTTTTATCTATACCTTTTAATAATGCTGTAAGAGTAACCTCTCCATGCTGATCCAAATAATGCCAAATATCACCAGCTACTATACCTATCTCAGTAATCATGTTTTCCTCCATTTTAATAATTCAACTTCATTCTATAAGCACAGCATTTTTTGTCAACTGTTTTTTGATTTTTTGTTATAATTTCCACAGCGTGGGCAGACAGAAATAACATCCTCCTTGGTATTAATATAGGTATAAGTACATATACTACAAAACCATATATACCTTGAGTCCAATGTCAAATCCTTATTCTTGGATTTTTTAGTAAATAGCCAGAGGAAAAATATCCCAATTAAAACAAGCGCTACATAAACTGCGATTCCTACAGAGAAATCTACATTAATCATAACTAATTTGCAGGCTTTTGTGACAAATCTATTTTAATAGATTTCCAACTCTCAGAGTTATCAGAAGTCTTGCGAATAGATAAATAGTGGCTGATATAACGCATGCTTAATAAATCAACCTCTAAATTACCAGAAGATATTCTTCTTTTTATTGAAGGATAACTACTGCCATTAAGTAAGATAATTTTGTACAATAGCTCCACATGTGCTGTTTGCCTGTCTTTAAAATAGAGCACAAAACTATATGGTAACAAAGGACGCAAGTAAACAGCAGGCTCTTTCTTAGCGGGAAAAGCAAAAGGAGCAAGAGGGATTTCAATAACCGAATTCTTTTTATGAATAGTCTGGAGCAAAACCGCTGGTTTAATAGCGGCGAGATATTCCTTAGCAGTAGATTTGTTTAATAATTCAGGCTTAAACAACTCTCTCTTCTTATTTAATGCGTTGGCGAGCTTTAAATTGGCTTGGTTAATTTCAGACTCGGGCAATACCTGGCCCCAAAAAGAAACTGCAGAATAATTTGCTTCAGGGATACGTTTTCCAAATGAAAAGTTAAAAATTCCAAAGGTAGCTAAATGCCCGAGAAAGGAAACAACTAATGCCTTTCTTAAAAGCGGAGTCATCATTCCTGGTTTGTAGCAATATTTATCTGACTAATACCTAGGTCCCTTGCTAAATCCCATATATCTACCACTCTGCCCAAGGATGCACGTTTATCTGCCTTTATCAAAACCGATTGATTTCTTTTTGCAGCCTGAGCAAAAAATGATTTTAGCTCTTTGCTGTCAACTATCTTACCATTTAAATATGTAACATTTTCACTGCTGACCATAATTTCAATGTTCTCATATTTTACAACTTCACTTGTTACTGCTTTGGGAAGATTAACCTTTATCCCCGGTTGAATAATAAAACTTGAAGTCAACATAAAGAAAATCAAAAGCTGAAAAACAATATCAATTAAAGGAGCTATATCAATCTGCTTTAAACCATGTTCAAGTTCCATACGGCCTTTAAAACGCATTTTTCCTCCTTGCGCAGAAAGCGCACAACAGCCTATCCGCCCCAAAAGGGGCGCACTTGGCAATCATTTATGCCAAGGTGCAGATAAGGCCGAGTATTATTCAGTCAAAAAATTTACCAGCTCAGTTGACGCCTTCTCCATTTCCAGAATAAAATGGTTGATGCGGCTGACTAAATAATTGTATGCCACAAACGCAGGTATTGCTACAATCAAACCTGCAACTGTAGTAAGAAGCGCTTCCCATATTCCGCCTGCAAGATCCCCTGGTGAAACCGGATGAAATGATGTCGCCTTAGCCTGAATAGTCTGAAAACACCTAACCATCCCTGTAACTGTTCCCAACAAACCCAGAAGCGGAGAAACATGAGCAATGGTAGCTATCGTAGAAAGATTCTTTTCTATTTTGGGAATTTCATATAAAGACGCGTCTTCAATTGCCTCGATAATCTGAGGGCGAGGACGGTCATATTTAAGAATACCTGCCTTAAGAATATTGGCAATAGGGCTCTTAGTATTCTCGCAAATCTGTAAAGCCTCTTTAGTATCATGGCGCTTCATTTTCTCAAGGATTTTTACCAGAAAAGCCTGTGTATCAATGCTGATTTTATTCAAATACATAAACTTTTCTATAATTATGGCTAAGGCAAAAATAGAACACAACAGTATAGGCCACATAACCGGGCCACCTGCTAAAAAAATCTGAAAGAAACTCATTTTGTACAGCTCCATTTTAACTCCTCCTTGTAATTATAATTCTACTATTTAACATGCTCCTTGATCCATTCTAAACGCTCCTTAGCATACTTTGCTTCTTCAACATTCATACTAACAATCCGATTGTAGATATTGATTGCTTCTTTAAAATTATCCATACCCTCGTATATCTCAGCCACCCTTAAAAGCGCTTTTACCAAGTAAACGTTGTTGTCTGAATAAAGATATGTAACTTTTAAATATTCTTCAATTGCCTCGCTAGTTTTGCCTTCGGCCTGCAAAACTTCTGCAATTTTTAACTGTATTCCCGGCATATCTTTAACCGAAACAAGCTCGAGGCTTTTTTTGTAAAAATCTAGGGCCTCTACATAATCTTTCAAGTTAAAATAAAGCTCAGCA
>JACROS010000046.1 GCA_016214325.1 Candidatus Omnitrophota bacterium
GCATAGGTTCCAAGGTAAAAGGCAAGGTTGTAAACATCCTGCCTTACGGCGTATTTGTAGAGATGGAAAAAGGAATTGAGGGGTTAGTTCACGTATCCGAGATATCCTGGACAAAGAGGGTAAATAATCCCGGGGAGATGTTTGCTATCGGAGATATGGTAGAAACTCAAGTTTTGAGCATTGATAAAGATGGCCGCAGGATTTCTTTAAGCTTGAAACAGCTTGAGTCAAATCCCTGGATTGATGCAGAAGCAAAATATCCTGTTGGCACAAAAACCAGCGGTAAGGTTAGGGGTTTTACAGAGTATGGTGCTTTTGTGGAGTTAGATAGCAACCTTGAAGGGATGATTCATGTTTCTGATCTTTCTTGGACAAAACGAGTGCCTCATCCTCAGAATGTTTTGAAAAAAGGGCAGAAGGTTGATGTGGTGGTGGTTTCTGTGGATTCACAGAACCGCAGAATTGCTCTTGGGCTCAAGCAATTACAGCCAAATCCTTGGGCTGATATCGCGGCAAAATACCCTCTGGATACAATGTTAGAGGCTGAGGTTGTAAGTGTTACTGAGTTTGGTGTATTTGTCAAGATTGAAGACGAACTCGAGGGTTTGATTTATGCCAGCGAGATTGACAAAGATGCCGCAGCAAAACTAAATGCCGGAGATAAAATTAAGGTTAAGGTAATTAAGGTTGATGTCGAACAGGCAAAAATCGGCCTGACCTCAAAAATATAAAAGGCAGTTATGCTTGAAATGGATATTAACAAACAATTAGAGGTAATTAAGCGCGGGGCTGCGGGAATAATTTCTGAAGCTGAATTAAGAAAGAAGTTAGAAGCAAGCCTAAAGTCAAATAAGCCGCTTGTAATTAAGGCTGGATTTGACCCGACAGCCCCGGATATCCATTTGGGGCACACTGTGCTTTTGAGAAAACTTCGGCAGTTTCAGGATTTGGGTCACCAGGTAGTTTTTTTGATTGGTGATTTTACCGCCCAGATAGGGGATCCTACCGGAAGAAACGAAAAGCGTAAACAATTAAATAAGGAAGATGTTTTAAGAAATGCCGAGACATACAAAAACCAGGTTTCTAAGATTCTTGATTTATCAAAGCTTAAAGTTGTGTTTAACAGCGAGTGGTTTGAAAAGATGTCGGTTTTAGATATTTTGCATTTAACTACTCATGCTACTGTTTCGCAGATTTTAGTAAGAGAAGATTTTAGAAATCGCATGGCTAAAAATGAGGATATTTCAATCACAGAATTTATGTATCCTTTGTTACAGGGGTATGATTCGGTTAAGCTTTCGGCTGATATTGAGCTGGGAGGCACAGATCAGATCTTTAATCTTTTAATGGGGCGTGATATTCAGAAAGACCTGGGATTGGAACAGCAAGTAGTTATTACCATGCCGCTACTGGAAGGCACTGACGGCGTGCAAAAGATGAGTAAATCTTTTGGTAATTATGTTGGTATTAATGATTCGCCTGGTGAGATGTTTGGAAAGATTATGTCTATTTCCGACGAGCTGATGCATAAATATTATACGCTTCTTACGGATGAAGACCTGGCAGGTATTAAAGCTATGCATCCAAAGGAAGCTAAGCTTAAGCTGGCTCAGATTATTGCTGCTCAATATCATGGTGAAGAGGCAGGGGTTAAAGCAAAAGAGGAATTTGAGCAGGTCTTTAGTCAAAAAGAATTGCCCCAAGATATGCCTGTGTTTAAGCTTAAAGAAAAACAAAATGTGCTGGATGTTATTATTGAAAATGGTTTAGCCTCCTCTAAGAATGAAGCCAGGCGCCTTATTGCGCAGGGTGGTGTTTATTTAGACGGAGAGCGCATTGACAAAGAAGATGTTGTTTTAGATAAACCAGGAGTACTTAAGGTAGGAAAAAGGCGGTTTTTGAGGCTTAGAAAATAATAACTGCGCATGAGAACAAATACTGGTTACTCAGTGGATGAGTTTAACCGCCTGATTATTAGGCGCAAAAATAAAAAGTTAGTTGCCGATGGAAGGTTTTCGTTGGATAAAAAAAACCGGCTTTCTTATTGGCTGAATGAACCAGCGTCATGGATTAAAGAAAACACTCTTCCAAAGAAACTTCTGTTTAACGGCAGATGGAAGCTGGATTCAAAGCATAATTTAAATTTAAACTTATCAAAGACAGAACAAAAAGAGGCAGATTGCCTTACGCTCAAAGGCAATATTATTTCTGCGGAAAATAATATTTTAGCTTTTGAAATTGCAAGTTTAGATAAGCGCGGTAATTCACATATTCAGATTTTACAGTTAGGCGGTTATTGGCAGCAGGATGCTTTTAACCGCCTTTGTTTTGTGCTATCTAAAAAGGCTTCTCCTGATACGTTAGTTTTAGAAGGCGCTTGGGAGTTGGATAAAAATCAGCAAATAGTTTATTCTTATCAAAAGACTCTTCTTAAAAGAAAAACAAAGTTGGTGCATACGCTTTCATTCTCCGGTTATTGGCAGATTAGCCAGAGAAACCGCTTGGTTTATATTTTGTCGCGAAATACAAATTCACAGTTTACATTTTGTGTACAATTAGATTCGCCGAATATTTATCCTCAGGATGGACTGATTAAATACCGTCTAGGTATAGGCGTGCGCGGAACCAAATTTTATAAAGACAGAGTTGTTGTTCTTTACGGAAGCTGGAAATTTAGCCGGGTATTGGGATTAATTTTTGAAATAGATTATGGACAGGGGAGAATTAAAGCAATTGATTTTGGAATTGAGGCTGGTTTAAGCAAAAAAGATAAAATTACTCTTATGTTAAGGAATAAAGAAGGGGAGCGCTTAGGAATTAGCATAACTTTTTCGCATAAATTTCTAAAGAATACAGACGCTCAGGCGTATGTCAGATTAAAACGGCTAGAGGAAGAATCTGGAGTTGAAGCAGGAGTTGAAGTACCTTTTTAAAGGAGACAAATAAATGAAAGGGATAATTCTGGCAGGTGGAAAAGCAACGCGGTTATATCCGATTACTAAAGGTGTGTGTAAACAGCTTTTACCGGTGTATGACAAGCCGATGATTTATTATCCTCTTTCTGTTTTAATGCTAGCAGGCATAACAGAGATAATGGTGATTTCAACTCCTAAGGATCTGCCGCGTTTTCAGGATTTATTAGGAGATGGAAGCGATTTGGGCTTAAAGATTTCTTATGCCGGGCAGCCAAAACCAGGAGGAATAGCTCAGAGTTTTATTATTGCAGAAGAATTTATTGGCAAGGACAAAGTATGTTTAATTTTAGGTGACAATATTTTCTTCGGGCATAATCTGACCCAGCTGCTTAGTGAAGCAGCAGCTTTAAAAGAAGGCGCCTATATTTTTGGTTATTATGTTAAGGATCCTCAACGTTACGGCGTGGTTGAATTTGATAGTAAATGTAAGGTAATTTCTATTGAAGAAAAGCCAAAGAAGCCTAAATCCAAATGGGCCGTTTCTGGGCTTTATTTTTATGACAACAAAGTTGTTGAGATAGCCAAGAAGGTTAAGCCTTCGGCAAGAGGCGAGCTAGAAATCACCTCGGTAAATAATGCTTATATTAAAATGGGCAAATTAAAGGCAAAGTTTTTAGGTAGAGGGCATGCTTGGCTGGATACTGGAACTTATGATTCGTTAATTGATGCTTCAACATTTATTAAGACTATTGAGGATAGGCAAGGGTTAAAAGTGGGTTGTGTTGAGGAAATTGCCTATCGCTCTGGGTATATTAGCAAAAATAAATTACTAAAGCTTGCACAGGAGATTCCTACATCTTACGGAGAATATTTAAAAAGGCTGACACAAGATGAAATCTAAGATTTTAATTTTAGGTAAAGGTTATATCGGAGACAAGCTTCGCTCTGTTTTAGATTGCAATGTATCAGGAGCAAGGATTAGTTCTTTCAAGGAAGCGGAAAAAGAAATCTTAAAATATGGGCCGAAGGTAATTATCAATTGCATTGGCCATATTGGAAAAAATGTTGATTATTGTGAGCTAGATAAGGATAAGACTTTGTTTTCCAATGCTTTTTTGCCGGTAATCTTAGCTGAAGTTGCTCTAAGAAATCACATAAAGCTTGTGCATATTTCAAGCGGGTGTATTTATAATTTTGAATATGGGGTTACAAAACCGATTACAGAAAATATATTTCCTGATTTTTTTGATTTGTTTTATTCAAGGAGCAAGATTTATTCTGAAGGCGCGTTATCGGCGCTTATGCAGAGTTATAATATTTTGATTGCCCGGATTCGTGTGCCTCTTGATAATGTCAGCCACCCGAAGAATATATTAAACAAGCTTATAAATTACAAAACAGTTATTGATATACCTAATTCTGTTACTTATATCCCTGATTTTGTGAAGGCGCTGGAGTATTTAATTAAGATTAATGCAAGAGGTGTGTATAATATTGTAAATAAAGGTGCTTTAAGATATCCGGTGCTGCTGGATGAATATCGCAAATACTGCCCAGATTTTAAGTATAAAATAATTAGTTATAAAAAAATGGGGTTAGTCAGGACGAACTTAATTTTATCAACTGCTAAATTAGAAGGCACTGGTTTTAGAGTAAGAAAAATTGAAGAGGTGATTCCAGAATGCGTAGAAAATTTCGTAAAATCTTAGTTACGGGCGGAGCTGGATTTATTGGCAGTGCTTTTGTGCGCCTTGCAGTTAAAAAAGGATTTTTGCCGATAATTGTGGATAAACTTACCTATGCCGGAGATTTGGCTCGGCTAAAAGAGGTAAGCGGTAAATTTAAATTTTATAAAATTGACATTTGTGATAAATCACGGCTGGAAACTCTGTTTACAAGAGAAAAGCCAGATGCAATTATTCATTTTGCCGCAGAAAGCCATGTGGATAGAAGCATAAAAGATGCTACTCCATTTATTGAGGCAAATATTCGCGGCACACAGGTTCTTTTGGATATCGCGCTTAAGCATAAAATAAAACGGTTTGTGCATATTTCAACAGACGAAGTTTATGGCGATATTGAAAAAGGTAAATTTAGCGAAGAGTCGCCTTTAAAACCAAACAGCCCTTATGCAGTTTCAAAAGCTGCCGGCGATCTGTTGGTTAAGGCTTATGTGAGGACATTCAATTTTCCGGCGCTTATTGTCAGGGCCAGCAACAATTACGGCCCGTGGCAATATCCAGAGAAGTTTATTCCCCGTGCGATTTTAACAGTTTTGAAAAACAAGAAAATTCCTGTTTATGGGAAAGGGTTGAATGTTAGGGAATGGCTTTATGTAGAAGATTGCGCGCTGGGGATTTGGCAAATTTTAGAAAGAGGAAAGATTGGTGAAGTTTATAATTTGGGAAGCGGTTATGAAGAAAAGAATATTCAAATAGCAGAAAAAATTTTAGGTGTTATGGGAAGATGTTCAGAGGGGATTGAGTTTGTTAAAGACAGGCCTGGACATGATATCCGATATAGCTTGAGTGTTGAAAAAATCTTAAAGCAAACCGGATGGCGTGCGCAGACAAGTTTAGATGCAGGTTTAAGCATGACGGTGGATTGGTGTATTAATAATAAACAGTGGCTGTTTGGTAAATGGGAAGAGATTAATAAACTCTACAAATAAATGTCTGTAGTTATTGTTACTGGTTCTTGTGGTTTGGTTGGCTCTGAAGCTGTGAGCTTATTTTGTGAAAAGAAGTTTGATGTTGTAGGTATTGATAACAATATGCGCCGTAGTTTTTTTGGGCCTGATGGGGATGTAGACTGGAACAAGAAACGTTTAAAGAAACTTTATAAGAACTATGAGCATAGTGAGCTTGATATCCGTAATGCCGACGGCATAAACAAGCTATTTAAGAAGTTCTCTAGCGATACCGCATTAATTATTCATGCTGCGGCACAGCCTTCGCATGACTGGGCAGTAAAGGACCCGCAAATGGATTTTGGGGTTAATGCTAATGGAACACTTAATTTGCTGGAAGCATTTAGAAATCACTGCCCGCAAGCGGTTTTTATTTTCACATCAACAAACAAAGTTTACGGCGATCGCCCCAATTCATTACCGCTGGTTGAGCTAAAGACAAGATTTGAATTACCAGCCTCACACGAATACTATAAAGGCATAGATGAATCAATGAGCATTGATAATTGCCTGCATAGTTTATTTGGGGCATCAAAAGTAGCTGCGGATATTTTGACTCAGGAGTACGGCAGGTATTTTGGCCTAAAAACAGGAGTTTTTCGAGGAGGATGTTTGACTGGGCCTGCGCATTCAGGAGCTGTGTTACATGGGTTTTTATCTTATTTAGTGCGTTGCTGTATTACCGGCAAGAAGTATTCAGTTTACGGTTATAAAGGTAAGCAGGTTAGAGATAATATTCATTCGCAAGATTTAATTAATGCAATGTATCAATTTTTTAAGGCTCCGCGTTCAGCTGAGGTATATAATATCGGGGGAAGCCGTTTTGCAGATGTGTCTGTTTTAGAGGCGATAGATATTTCTGAAAGAATTTGTGGAAAAAAGATGAATTATGAATATATTGATAAAAATAGGATTGGCGATCATATTTGGTGGATAAGCGATGTTTCTAAATTTAAGTCGCATTATCCGGATTGGGATTATAAATATGGCGTTGAAGATATAATAAAAGAAATTTTTGAAACACAGAAAAGGATAGTGTGAAATATAAATTTATTTTAATTACCGGGGGAGCAGGTTTTATCGGCAGTAACCTTGCGGTATCATTTAAGCGTAAATACCCAAAGATAAAAGTTCTTGCCATAGATAACTTAAAGCGAAGAGGAAGTGAGTTAAATATTGCGCGCTTAAAAGAAAATGGTGTTTCATTTTTGCATGCGGATATTAGAAATCCAGAGGATTTAGTTTTTGATTGTCCGTCGGGATTATTGATTGAATGTTCTGCTGAGCCTTCAGTAATGGCGGGAGTAGGTGATAATCCACTGTATGTGGTTAATACAAACCTTACAGGGACAGTTAATTGTTTGGAGTTAGCCAGAAAAAGAAAACTGGATGTAATATTTCTTTCAACAAGCCGGGTGTATCCTTATGGGGCTATAAATGAAATTAAGACACGGGAATCAGCGCTAAGATTTGAATGGAATTCCGGGCAAAAGGTGAATGGCTGGTCAGCGGATGGGATTAATGAATGTTTTTCACTTAGCGGAGCAAAAACTTTATATGGGGCAACCAAGCTTTGCTCAGAAATTTTATTAGAGGAATATATCCAGAATTATGGTATTAAGGGTGTGGTTAATCGTTGTGGAGTTGTTGCTGGGCCGTGGCAGTTTGGAAAAGTGGATCAGGGAATTTTTACTTTTTTGATGCTGGCACACTTTTATAAAAAACAAATTAAATACATTGGTTTTGGAGGTAAGGGCAAGCAGGTAAGAGATCTTTTGCATGTGGATGATCTTTTTAAGTTAATAGATTTAGAAGCCGTTAATATGGATAAAGCTAATGGAGAAGTTTATAATATTGGAGGCGGTAAGAATTGTAATCTTTCTTTAGTTGAGACAGTAAAATTGTGTGATAAGATTACTGGGAATAAGCTGGATATTAAGAGCGATCCCAATACCCGCTCAGGAGACATAAAAATTTATATTTCAGATAATAAAAAAGCTGTCCGTGATTTGAATTGGAATCCGGAGGTAATGCCTGAAAAAATTCTTGAGGATATTTTTGCCTGGATAAAAGATAATGATTCTTTGGTCAGGGGGAGTTTGTTATGATTTCAGTTTGGCCATTGATTGGCGGGATGGCTGCAACTTTAACCATGTTTGGTTTTGTGCCGCAGATTGTTAAGGTAGTAAAACATAAATCAGCTAAAGATGTAAGTGTGATTACAATTTTACAGTTTCTTGTCGGTGTTTCTTTTTGGATGGTCTATGGGCTGTATTTACAGGATTATATTATTATTGTGGCAAATGCAGTTACTTTATTAACACTAATTGTTTTGTTATTTTTGTATTTTTCCTATGGGAGGACGCGATGAAGAAAAGAAAGGCATTAATTACCGGTATTGACGGCCAGGATGGTTCATATTTATCCGAGTTGTTATTAGAAAAAGGTTATGGAGTTTATGGGATTGTAAGGCGGGTTGCTCTTGAGGATCCGGAGCATCATTTGTGGAGAATCAGGCATTTATTAAACAAAATCAATATTTATTCTGGTTCGCTTGAAAGTTATCCGAGCATTTTTAAGGTGGTAGAGAAGGTTAAGCCAGATGAGTGTTATCATTTAGCTGCGCAAAGTTTTGTTAGTTATTCTTTTGAGGACGAGTTCTCAACCATAAATACAAATATTAACGGAACGCATTTTGTGCTTTCAGCAATAAAAGAGAGAGCACCTAAATGTAAATTCTATTTTGCTGCCTCAAGTGAAATGTTTGGCCATGCCAAAGAAGTGCCGCAGAATGAATTTACGCCATTTCATCCGCGCTCGCCTTATGGTATTTCAAAGGTGGCTGGTTTTGATTTAACTCGCAACTACCGTGAGGCTTATAATTTATTTGCCTGTAACGGTATTTTGTTTAATCATGAATCTCCTCGCCGAGGATTTGAGTTTGTTACCAGAAAGATTACAAATACAGTCGCAGAAATAAAACTTGGGCTTTCTAAGGAACTAAAACTGGGTAACCTTGAGGCAAAACGCGACTGGGGTTTTTCAGGAGATTATGTTTTGGCAATGTGGTTGATGCTCCAGCAGGACAAACCGGATGATTATGTTATCGGCACTGGAGAGACTCACACTGTAAGAAGATTTGTAGAATTGGCTTTTGGTTATGTTGGGCTTGATTGGAAGAAGTATGTAAAAAAGGATGAATTGTTATTTCGTCCGGCTGAAGTTAATGTGTTGCAGGGTGATTACAGTAAAGCAAAGAAAATCCTCGGCTGGAAACCCACAGTAAAATTCGAAGATTTAGTAAAGATGATGGTGGATGCAGATTTGGAGAGATTGAAGAAGAGGTGTGGGCATGGTTCTTGATTTTTCTGAAATATTGTGTTAAGCTTTCTTTAGATTTGTAAAGAAAGATTTTTCTTAAAAGATAGAGGTTCTTGTTTGAAGAGTAAGATTAACCCTAAAAAAAGCTTATTCTTTCTAGTTGGTTCAATTTTATTTTTTTATGTATTCGCGCTTTCTGCATTCGCCGCCACCCCCTCAAACGGCACAGTTAGTCCATCCTCAGGTACAGGCACTGTTAATGTTCAGAAAATCTTCGCCACTACTTATAGTGATCCTAGCGGTTGGCAGCATATTCAGTATGTTTATTTTGTAATTAATTCTACTACATCCGCAGTTAACTGCTTCTTTGGCTACTATAATCAAAATACTAACAAGCTCTACCTTAGAGATGGCTCTGGTACTAGTTGGTTGGGTGGGTTTACTCCTGGATCAAGCAATACCATCGAGAATACCTATGCCAAATTAAACTGTGCTCAAACCACAGTTTCAGGCTCAGGTAATACTTTAACTGTCAAATGGGCAGTAACCCTAAAATCATGTTTTGTTGGATCAAAGAACCTCTACCTCTATGTCAGGGATGATTCTAACTTGTATCAAGCCCTTACTCAAAAAGGTACTTGGACAATTCCAAATCATGCTCCAACCCTTGGCACAATTACTCCTGTAGCAGCTACAGCCAGCACCTGGACTCCTGTAAATATTGTCTCTACTTATTCTGATATAGATACTTGGATTAATCTAAATAAATGTTTTTTACTCATTAATACTGCTGCAGCTTACACTAATTGTTTTTACAGTTACTACGACCAAAACAATAACAAACTCTACTTACGAAATGATACTAACACTGCTTGGCTGGGCGGCTATGCCCCCGGCTCAACCAATACTATTGAAAACTCTTATGTTAAATTAGACTGTTCTAAAACTACAGCTACTGGAAGCTCAAATACTTTATCTATTAATTGGAATATCATTTTTAAAAGTGCATTTATTGGCTCAAAAAATACTTATCTTTATGTTGTTGATGATTTAA
>JACROS010000022.1 GCA_016214325.1 Candidatus Omnitrophota bacterium
CGCATCATCGGTAAAAAGATTTTTGTAGCCGTTGTATCCAGCCTGATGCAAGCGAAAATTAATCAACTCTCTTGTTTCATTCTCATCAAGAGGGTTAATTGTATACTTTAAAACCACTCTATCAAGAAAATTGCGCACTTTTTTTATGCGCGGAATCAACTCCATCTGCGCCATAATCACAAGTTGCAATAATTTATATTCATTTGTTTCAAAATTTAAAAGCGTCCTTAAAACCTCCAGATTTTCAAGATTAATTTTCTGGCCCTCATCAATAATTAAAACAATGTTTTTATTTTCTTCAACTCCTTTTTGAAAAAGATATTTTTGCAGAGCTTCTTTAAAATCAATTGTAGAATTAAAAGATGTCTCAATCCCAAACATTTTAACTAAGCCTTGCAAAAACTGATATTCTGACTTATGGCTTGGATCAAGAATCATATGAAAAATAAAATTATCTTCATCCTTAAAGGCCTGCATTAAAGCGCGCGAAAGCGTGGTCTTTCCTGTCCCAACATCTCCTAAAACAAGGCACAATCCCCGACGAAGGCGTATGGCAATCTCAAGCCGGTTAAGAGCAGCATAATGACTACTTGAATGATAAAAAAACTCCGGGTCCGGGCTCGTAGAGAATGGTTCTCTTTCTAAACCTAATATTTTATAGTAGCTCATGCTTAATCTCTTTGATGGATTTCTTTTCTTTACGCAAACTCCTGATAAATTTTAGTTTTTCCACTGTTGAATCATCAAAATAACGATAATTAGTTTCAGGGCTGCGGCCAGATTCCATAATCAGGCCAATTTTAAGGTAGTATTTCACTGTATGAATGGAGTTTCCGCTAATACGAGCTAAGTCTTTGATTAAGTAGATATTAGAGATATTTACTGCCCTCACTCTCTAAGTAGAGAGCATAGCAAATCCAGAAAATTTGTCAATAAAAATAAGCAAAAAACCAGTTTATTCCTTTAGCGCTAATTTTGAGATAGAGAATGTTCCTTCTAAAAGGCCAGATTGCTGCTTAGCAGAAAGTTGAAATCTTTTAATACGTAGCAAAGATAAAGAATTCTCAACGTTGAAAATGAATTTTAAAAACCCCTCAACATTCCCTTCTAATTTTATATCAATCATATACTCTTTATACAAATCCACAGTCTTAGGGCTTTGTGGCCGAATATCCACAATGCGCATATTAGCTTCTTTAGCAAGGCTCTCCAATTCTGATAAAACATCTACCAAAGAATCTCCTCTTTCTTGCGACACCGAAGCCCCTGAGGAAAATTTCTGATAGCGCTTCTCGATATAATCTTTACGGTTAAGAAGTATAAGATATTTCTTGAATTTTACCTTAGCTAAATTTATTTCTTTATTTAAAGCCTCATATTTATCAAGAACCGGTGAAATAACAAAATTAAAGAAAACAAAGAACACAATCACTCCAATAGTTGAAAATAAAATTGTTTTCTCTCTTTTAGATAATATTTTCTGCATTATTTATCTGTGGCTCGCTATTTAGCGCAAATAATCTCAAAATCAACTACGTCTCCTGACTGCAGTTTCTTTTGAGTAACATAACGTAACTTAATATTAAACTGTTTAAATACCGGAGACTGCTCAAGTTTATTCACAAAATTAAACACTGAATTAAGGTCCTTAGACTGTCCGCGTAAAACTGCCTGGTTATCCTCGTCAAAAGTAAAATTAACAAGATTTAAAGTTTCCGGCATATTCTGCGAAAGCTCATAAAGTAAATCAAGGCTAGACATTTTCTTTTTGGACCGGCTCTCTAAAAGCTTAAAACGTTTATCAATTTCCTCAAGCGGCTTTGCTTCTTTAGAAATCTTGGTAAGCTCTGCTTTTAATTTCTGCAAATAAATTGTTTTGTTATTTATATTCTTTACTAACCCAAGGCTAAAAATAAGCACTACGCCCAATATGCCCAGGGCCAATTTTAGCTGGTCATTTACCTCCAGATTCTTACGCGCCTTCTCTTTAAGTGCCTTCGGAAGCAAGTTAATAGACTGCGAGATCTCACCCACTCCAAAACCAATCAAACTTGATAAAGAACCTTCCAATAAAGACAAATTACTAATAAAGCTTTGCTCACTAGGAATATCTTTGTATGTAATTTGCTGCACATTTAAATTCAATGTTTTCTCAAGGCAATAACTAAGCATAGAAACACCGCTTCCTCCACCACTGACAAAATATTTAACCGGCTCACTGCCTCCTACTTCTTTAAAGTAAGCGGATTTACTCCTATTAAATTCATCAATAAACATGCTCTGCCAATTCTGCTCAGGAGCAACTATCCTAAATGAACGGCTAAAAAGCATCTTGTTTCCAGAAGCTACGACAATCTCAATAAGATTATCATCAATATCAAATATCATCACCGGAGCCGTCTCGCGGGGATTAAGAAAATAACTTAAATTACACAATCCAAACGAACTCAAAACCAAAGAAATCTTTTTAATATTTAACAACGAGGCGATATTAAGCAAACGCTCAACAACATTCTTATGCACAATAATAATATTAATATTTGCATACCCAGTTTTATCTACGGACACAACTTGAAAACCAGTAACCAGCTCTTCTGAAGGATACGGCAGGTAGCGAGACGCCTGAAGGCTAACAATCTTTTCAATCTCAGCTGGTATATGTGTGGGAACCTTTAAATACCTGCAGGTGGCATTATGGCGAGGTAAAACAATAATAAGAGGATCATTATTAAAACCTAGCTTCTTAAGCAATACCCCTAATTTATCGCTAATCTTTTTATCATCAAGGCCCGAAGATAACTTCTCTATCTCTAGGCCAGAAAACTTTTTCTTTGCCCCTAACTTAACACATTTTGCAACCTTTAAGACAGTATCTGAAAGCTGGCAAACAAAAAATGACTTTTTTTGGGCGTGCTTGATAAAATTAATTTTCATGCCAATAAACTATCTCGTGTTTATAAGGGTTGTAAATTGCAGTAATGCTTTTATTTATTTTACCAATAAAGCCATTAACTTCAATCTGAAAATATTGCGATTTAAAAACAAAAGCATCTGCAAGTTTATTAAAAAGATTTATACTATCCGCATCTGCCGGATCAATGGCAGTCTGAGCAAGCACAATATCAGTTTTTGTTTTAAAGGGCTGGCCCGAGGAAATCCTTGCATCCCTTAATTTAATAATTTCACTTGAGACATTAGATGCCCGGCTTAATTCATCTCCAACAGCAAGAGCATTTGCCAACATTAATAACACCTGCTCAGAAACCGTATTAATATTTACCTTTGTTTTGTCATCTGGGAAAACCGTAACAAAACTCCGAACAGACAAAAATGTTTCTTGTGCTTTTCTCCGATATTCTGTTTCACCCGCTTTCTCTTTATAGAAATATTCTAACACTGCCAACAATTCTTCTGGAGATTTAAAATCTTGTTTTTTAGCCAAAGGAACCGCGGAATTCAGTTTCATCCATTCGGCAATAGTTTCAGATATTTCTGCAGCCTTATCAATTGAGCAAGCATTGAGCACAGCAAGCACCCTGTTTTCATCAGGATCAAGCGAGCCATTAATATTTATCTTACTCTCTTCATCGCGCATGCCGAAAATAAAATCTTGCTGGGCATTCTTATAGCCTACTCTAAAACCATCTTTAGTATTATTTTCATTAAGGCTAAAAATGTCTTCCAAAGTTTTTCCTTTAAGATTTATGCCGCACTCTTTAACTGTATCAAAATCTTTTGTATCTGGATCAACTGCGTCTTCTTCCAAGAAAGCCATTGCCTTATTTAAACCAGCCTTAGCTAAATTTAAAGCTTTAAGCCTGTCTCTTTGATAACTTGCCAATTTTAAATTCATTGCCGCACGATGCCCCAGGCCAACAGC
Source organism: Candidatus Omnitrophota bacterium (assembly GCA_016214325.1). Lineage (GTDB taxonomy): Bacteria > Omnitrophota > Gorgyraeia > Gygaellales > Profunditerraquicolaceae > JACROS01. The sequence continues at coordinate 3,881 of JACROS010000022.1, forward strand.
AAAAACAACCAGTATTGCCATCACCCACAAACTTATCATTAAGACGGAACCTTTTTTCATAAGCTATTTTAAATTGCTTTGTGTTAACTCAATAACCTTGGTAAAGCTGATCCTTCTTGCTTCTTCAGATGATTTAACACCAGCATCTCTTAAGGACAAAGTTATTTTTACTGCCAACAGTAAAAAAGTCACGGCTTTGCGCTGTTCCATGAAACTGCGCATCATCTTTACCGTAAACAAATGCGTTTTTAATATCCAGCTCCATGCGATTAAAAATAACCCTTACAGGCTGAAAAACTCCTGCAGCAGAATCTATTTTGTTATAGCTTAATGTCCCTGCCTGAAAAGCAGAATAAACCGCCACTAGCACCACTGCAAAAATTGCAGTTGAAATCAACACTTCAATTAAAGTAAATGAACGAATATTTTTCATGGCTGCTGCTTCTTGTATACGAATGTTGAAAAATCCATAGAATATTCCCTGGCCCCTTCTGGCCAAGAGATATTAAAATTAATTTGCTTTAATCCGGTAATCCCAACATCAGTTAATTTAAGATTCCAATCAAATTTCTTTATCTCTAATTCATCCGAGCCTTGCTCCAGAAAGCTAAATCCATCCCTATACCTCTGGCTTAGCTCCCATAACTTAGCTTCCGACAATAAGCAGGCATTGGTAATATTTTGACTTAATTTTACCCCGGCTAACGAAGCTGCAAAGGAACGAAATATAAACACGATTCCTGCAGCAAGAATCCCCATGGTAATCAAAACTTCAATTAAAGAAAATCCCTTACTGAATCTTAATTTCACCTTTTGCTCCCTGAATATTAAGCTGTATATTCTTGTTTTTTTCAGTAAAGCTTATATTTAAACTGTCCATACTTCCGTCCGGGTAAAAATATACTATAGTTTTATCCTCCGGAACAAGTTTGATTTCTGTTTCTTGGGCAGCCTTATACACCTTGGAAAAACGGCCGCTAAGGTTCTCTTCTTTATCTAATTCTTTAACAAAAGCAGAAAACTCTTTTGTATCCAAATTAATTCTTAAACCATGAATTCGAGATTGAGAAATTGAACTTGCCTGCAGATAACGGCATAAATAGAAAACATCATTAACGAAATTCTGCAATTGAAAACTATCAAATGTTTTCTTAAATTGAGGAACAGAAACTACGGCCAAAACGCCAATAATAATACTAACAATTAACAGCTCAATAAAAGTAAAACCGTTTCTGCCGCGCCGACTACCAGTTTCCGACATCATCGGTATCACCCTCAGTGGCATTTGGGCCAGAAGAATATAAATCGTAGTCACTATTATGACTGCCGGGTGATTTATAATTGTATGGATTACCCCAGGGATCTTTTGGTTCTTTCTTTAAATAAGGCCCTTTCCATGTAGGCAAATTTCCGGGATTTGAACGTAAGCCAGCGAGCCCTTCTTCAGTGGTGGGAAAACGGCCGTTATCCATTTCAAACATATCTAAGGCCAGCGCAATATTAGCGCTGATATCTGCCTTAGCAGCCTGAGTACGCGCCTGTTCAGAACGGCCCACTAAACGCGGCATAACCATTGCTGCTAAAACTCCAATTATAATTACGACGAGCATCAATTCAATTAGAGTAAAACCACGGTGTTTGTTTTTCATTTATATTCCTCCTATTTTGCAATTAAGTTTATCTGAAAAATCGGCAGTAACATTGACAACACAATAAAACCAACAATTAGGCCCATTACCAAAATTATCACTGGTTCAGTCATTCTTGTCAATGTTTTTAATACCCTATCCACTTCTTTTTCATAATCATTGGCAATACTGGCCAAGGCTTTGTCTAAAGAGCCAGACTCCTCACCAATGGAAACCACATTAACAACAAACTCTGGAAAAAACTTTGATGTTTTTAAAGCGCTGGATAAACTAGCCCCGCTTGAAATCTGTTCTTTAAATTTCTGCACCTCTTGCCGCAATATCTGGTTATCCAAAACTGTTGCCGAAACCTCCAGTGAAGGAGAAATAGGAATGCCGCTTGAAAGAAGCAAAGACAAAGTGCGCATCATCCGGCTAATTTGAGCTTTCAATATTAATGGCCCGGCAATAATTAGCTTGAGCTTAAATTTATCCAGGCTCATTCTTGCCCGAGGAGCGCGATAGAATCTGCGTAAGAAAAATATGCCCAGAGAAACCACAACAATAATTAACCACCAATAATGACGCATAAAACTGGAGGTATTAATTAAAATTCTAGTCGGAAGCGGTAATGCCTGGCCCATATCCTCGAACATAGAAACTAAGCGGGGGATAACAAAAATCAACAGGCCAAGCACTGTCATAACCCCAACAAAAATAACAAACGCAGGATAAATTAGGCTGGAGATTAAAGAATCCTTAAACTCCTCTTCTTTTTCCAGAAATTCTGCTAACCCTTTTAAGGCAATCTTTAAATTACCGCTTGCTTCACCAGTACGAATAACTGCTGAATAAAGATCGGAAAACAAATAATTATGTGCTGCCAGGCTATCTGATAACGAGCTTCCATCTTTTATCCTTGAGATAACATCATTTAGAATTGCTTTAAGGCTCTTGTTATGCGATTGCCCAGAAATAATTTTTAAGGCGTTTACAATATTAACTCCGGAATCAACCAAGCCAGACAATTGCCCGGTAAACAAAACTAAATCTTTTTTAGAAACCTTATTAAACGAAAGAAACGCCTGCTTTTTTAGAGAAAAATCCTCTGGTAAAATAGAAATCGGATATAGCCCAGAAGCAGTTAATTTATTAATTGCGTCCTGCTGGGATTCTGCTTCAATCTTACCGGTACTGGTTTTATCTGGAGTTGGTTTTGCAGTATAATTAAATGTAGGCATTACTCAGGTAGTTCTTCCTGTTGAGTTACCCGGACAACTTCTGTAAAAGTAGTTTCTCCCGAAAATACTTTCTGCAGGCCGTTATGACGCAATGTGCGCATACCCTGAGAAACAGCTTTTTGCTTAATTTGCTGGCTGGAGGCACGAGAAAGAATCATCTCTCTGATCGCTTCATTAACTACTAAGATTTCATGTATAGCACTTCTTCCGCGATATCCCGTAAAATGACAATGCTCACAACCTTTTCCCTCGTAAAGCTCTACTTTCTTCGAGTCAAACTCAACATCTTTAATTTGAGAAAAGATTTCTTGCCGCGCTTCAGGCTTAAGAGGAATCTTGCATTTTGGACAAATCACGCGCACAAGCCTCTGGGCAACGAGACATTCCAATGAAGAAGAAACCAAAAATGGCTCAATATTCATATCTAATAAACGAGTAATCGCACCGGCTGCATCATTGGTATGCAGAGTTGAAAAAACAAAATGCCCGGTTAAAGCGCTTCTAATTGCTATTTCAGCAGTTTCATAATCACGCACCTCACCGACCATCATTACATCTGGATCATGACGCAGCATATGCCGAAGCGCAGCTGCAAAAGTAAAACCTATCTGTGGATTAACCTGAACCTGGTTTACTCCTCTAAGCTGATACTCCACCGGATCCTCAATAGTAATAATCTTTACTGCGCTGGAATTTATCCGAGCAAGACAGGCATAAAGAGTAGTAGATTTTCCAGAGCCAGTCGGCCCGGTAACAAACAATATTCCATGCGGCTTCTTTATCACCGAC
>JACROS010000027.1:0-1123 GCA_016214325.1 Candidatus Omnitrophota bacterium
AGATCTTTATCAGATAGAAAACATAGATATTGTGGTTTGTCCACCTTTTACATTATTGGCATATTTGGCAGATGCTTTGGAAACAAGTAATATAAAAATGGGCGCTCAAGATGTCTATTGGCAGGAAGAAGGTGCTTTTACAGGAGAGGTTTCTTCAAAAATGCTTCTTGATGCAGGCTGCAGTTACGTAATTATTGGGCACTCCGAGCGCAGGCAGTTCTTTGGCGAAACCAACGAGACGGTAAATAAAAAAATAAAGGCCGCGCTAAAAAATGGTTTGATTCCGATTGTTTGCGTAGGGGAGACACTGGTTGAGCGAGAAGCTGGAGAAACTTTTAAGGTTTTAGAGGATCATGTAAGAAATGGCCTTGTTGATATCAGCGCTGATGATGCGCTTAAGATAATTATTGCTTATGAGCCTGTTTGGGCGATTGGTACTGGAAGGACTGCCAGCCCTCAGCAAGCTCAGGAAGCGCATAAGTATATCCGCGGCCTGCTTGTAAAAATATTCAATGAAGATGTTGCAAGCCAGATTCGTATTCAGTATGGTGGCAGCGTTAAGCCTGACAATACTGAAGAATTAATGAAGCAACCAGACGTGGATGGAGCGCTTGTAGGGGGAGCTAGCCTTAAAGCAGATTCATTCGCTGAAATAGTAAAGAAAGCAGGTGAAGTGGTAAAATGATGATTTTATTGATTGTTTTGCATGTTATTGCTTGTATTGGGTTAATTGGAATCGTGTTGATACAGCGTGGAAGAGGAAGCGGTTTAGTGGAAAGTTTTCAGGGAGTTGAATCTATGTTTGGTACCAAAACGAATGAATTCTTGACTCGTTCAACTACCGTGCTTTCAGTGGTGTTTTTTATTACTTGTCTTAGCCTTGCAGTAATGTCAGTAAGGCAGAGTAAATCTTTGATGAGCACAGTGAATACTCAAGGAAAGCAAGCTTTGCCACAAGAAACTAAAGATGCGCAGTCAAAGACAGCAACTGCTCAAGAAGTATTAAAAGAGGAGCCTGTTAAGCAGGAAGCAGCTAAAGAGGCGCCTAAGGCTCAAACGCCGGAATCAAGCAAACCTAAATAATTTAATGCCCAGGTCATTAGCACAGATAATGAGGCTATCA
>JACROS010000027.1:1156-38822 GCA_016214325.1 Candidatus Omnitrophota bacterium
CTATCATTTTTAATGGTAGCCTCATTTATTTTTTTGTCTGCTATTTTAGTGTCAGATTTTGCATTAGCCAAAGATAATCCTAATAAGGATTATGGAGACGCCATTGTTGGTGCTTCTATTGCTGATGCGCGGACACTTGTGCCAATTCTTGCCTCTGATGGTGCATCAAGTGAAATTTGCGGGATGATTTTTAATGGGTTAGTTAAATATGACAAAGATATTAATCTCGTTGGGGATTTAGCAGAGAGTTGGGAAATTACTAATGACGGCTTAGTGATTGTTTTTCATTTAAGAAAGAATGTACGTTGGCATGATGGTTTTCCTTTTACTGCCAGGGATGTTGAGTTTACTTTTCAGAAATTAATTGACCCAAATGTAAAAACTCCATATTCAGGTGATTTTGAGAGGGTAAAATCACTGGAGGTAGTTGATGATTATACCTTAAAAGTTACTTATAAAGAACCTTTTGTTCCGGCATTAAGCAGCTGGGGGATGGCGATTATCCCTAAACATTTATTAGAAAAAGAGGATCTTAATACTACTAAATTTTCCCGTTATCCTATTGGTACTGGGCCATATAAGTTTAAGTCTTGGAAAACTCAGGAAAAAATTGAACTAGAGGCTAATCCTGATTATTTTGAACATAAGCCTTTTATTGGACGTTATATTTCAAGAGTAATTCCTGATGAGTCAACAATTTTTCTAGAATTGCAAACACAAGGAGTGGATTCTTCGGGAATTTCGCCATTACAATATACTCGTCAGACTGACACTCCATTTTTCAAGAAACATTACCGCAAATTTCGCCTGCCAAGTTTTTCTTATTTGTATCTTGGGTATAATTTAAGAGATGCTAAATTTAGCGATAAGCGGGTGCGTCAGGCATTAAATTATGCAGTGGATAAGGATGAGATTATTAAGATTGTACTTCTTGGTTTGGGTAAAGTTGCTACTGGCCCATACTTGCCTGGTACATTTGCTTATAATGAATCGGTTCTACCTGCTTCGTTTAATCCGGATAGGGCCAGAGAACTGTTAAAAGAGGCGGGTTGGATTGATTTAAATAACGACGGATGGCTTGAAAAAGACGGGAAGAGATTTGAATTTACGATTCTTACTAATCAGGGCAATGAAGAACGGCTGAAGGTAGCTCAAATTATTCAGCGCCGGCTTAAAGAAGTTGGAATAAAAGTAAATGTAAGAGTGGTAGAGTGGAGCGTGTTTTTAACTGAATTTATTGAAAAAAGAAAGTTTGAAACAGTGCTTTTAGGTTGGTCGTTGCCGAGGGAGCCGGATAATTATGATATTTGGCATTCGTCTAAGACTGGTGAGGGACAGTTTAATTTTGTAGGATACAAAAATGCAGAAATAGATGATTTGTTAACGCAGGGAAGGCGAACATTTGATCAAGAAAAGAGAAAAGTTTTTTATCAAAAAGCGCATGAAATTCTCTACGATGATCAGCCTTATATGTTTATTTATGTTCCGGACGGGCTTTCAATTTTACATAATCGTTTTGAGGGGATTGTTCCTGCTCCAATCGGCATAGGCTATAATTTTATTGACTGGTGGGTTCCAAAGGCAAAACAAAAATATAAATGATAACTTATATATTTCGTAGATTGTTTGGTTTGCTGCCGATGTTATTCGGGATTACCTTAATTAGCTTTATGGTGATTAAACTTGCGCCTGGAAAGCCGGTAATGTTGCAATATTCGCTTAATCCAAAGATTTCGCTGGATGAAATTAAGCGCCTTGAGAAAATTGAGGGATTTGATAAACCGCTTTATGTGCAATATTTTAATTGGCTGGGTAATCTTTCGCGTTTTAACTTTGGGAGGTCTATTTCAGATGGTAGATTTGTTATGGATAAAATTGTTGAGCGCTTACCTGTGACATTATCCATAAATATACTTTCATTATTTCTGATTTTTCTGATTGCAGTTCCCTGGGGTATCAGGTCAGCATTAAAACAGGGTTCAACTTTTGACAGGGTTTCTACCTTGGTAATGTTTTTATTATTTGCTGCTCCAACATTCTGGTTGGCGCTTCTTTTGATGCAGCTTTTTTGTATACAATTTGGATGGCTGCCTATATCTGGGATAACTTCGCTTGATTTTGAACATTTTAATTGGTGGCAAAAAGTATTTGATATAGGAAGGCATTTGTTTTTGCCTGTATTAGTTTCCGGATTGGCTGGATTTGCTGGTATTTGCCGGTATATGCGCTCAAATATGATTGAAGCTTTACAGCAGCCGTATATTTATACTGCGCGGGCAAAAGGATTATCTGAGAATAAGATAATTTATAAGCATGCTTTGCGTAATGCGCTTCTTCCGATTGTTACAATTTTAGGCTTATCTTTGCCCGGTCTTTTGGGCGGTAGTATTATTTTTGAGTCAATTTTTGCAATTCCTGGGATCGGCAGGCTTTTTTATGAGGCTGCTATGATGAGAGATATTAATTTAATTATGGCAGAGATTATTTTAGTTGCGGTATTAACAATGCTTGGTAATTTAATTGCTGATGTTTTGTATGCTTATGTTGACCCGAGGATACGTTATAAAAAATAAAATTATAAAATGCAGAATAAATCATTAAATATTGGAATTCTAATTATTGGTTTCTTAACTATTATTGCTATTTTAGCTCCGCTTGTCAGCCCGTTTGACCCTTCAGTTATTGACCAGGATAGTTTGTTAATGCCTCCGTCTTTAAAGCATTTTTTAGGAACAGATACTTTAGGCAGGGACCTTTTTAGCCGTATTGTTTTTGGAGCAAGAATATCTTTAGGGATTGGTTTGGTGGCAGTGGGGATTGCTACTCTTGTTGGGCTTATATTAGGTGCGGCTGCCGGGTTTTACGGCGGCAGGATAGACGGGTTAATAATGCGCTTTGTAGATATCATGCTTTGTTTTCCTACTTTTTATTTAATTTTGGCTGTAGCGGCTATTTTGGGGCCGTCTATATTTAACATTATGATTATTGTTGGGCTCACTAGCTGGATGGGAGTGGCGCGCCTTGTGCGCGGCGAGATCCTTTCATTAAAAGAGAGAGAATTTATTCAGGCTGAAAAATCTATTGGTGCATCAAATTTGCGAATTATTATTCGCCATTTGATTCCAAATGCTATTGGGCCGGTTTTAGTGAGTGCAACTCTTGGAATCGGAGGAGCAATTCTTCTTGAATCGGGATTAAGTTTCTTGGGTTTAGGCGTTCAGCCGCCTACTCCGAGTTGGGGTAATATTTTAATTGAGTCAAAATCCACTCTGGGTGTAGCTTGGTGGATTACTGTTTTTCCTGGCCTTGCAATACTAACCACTATTTTAGGATTTAACCTGATTGCCGAGGGCCTAAAAAAGAAATTAGGCGGTTGATTATGGAAAATTTATTGGAAGTTAAAAACTTAAAAGTTGAATTTTTCTCAAATAAAAGCCTGGTGCCTGTTATTGATGGGGCCACTTTTTTTATTAAAAAAGATGAAATTCTGGTTTTAGCAGGAGAATCTGGTTCGGGAAAGACTTTAACTGCTTTATCTATTACCAAGATTTTGCCTAATAGTGCAATTATTACTGCAGGAAGTGCTAAGTTTATGGGAGTTGATTTGTTGACAATGGATGAGAAAGCTTTAACTGATATTAGAGGCAGGGAAATTGCCTATATTTTTCAAGAGCCAACCAGTTATTTAAATCCTGTTTTTACTGTTGGTATTCAAATTACAGAAGTAATAATGCTTCATCAAAATAAGAATAAATTAGATGCATTTAATGAGGCAAAAGAGTTGTTAAGTCTTGTCAAAATAAAAGATCCCCAGAGGGTTTTATCTAGTTATCCACACCAGCTCTCCGGGGGGATGAATCAGCGGGTTTTTTTGGCAATGGCTTTGGCATGTAAGCCGAAGCTCTTAATAGCTGACGAGCCAACAACTGCTTTAGATGTAACTATTGAAGCGCAAATATTACAGTTGTTACTAGACCTTAAGAAAACAATGGGTTTTTCCTTGTTGTTTATTACACATAATTTGTCGATTGCTAAAAAAATTGCTGACCGTATTTGTGTAATGTGTAAAGGAAAGATTGTTGAAGAGGGCAGTGTGGATAAAATTTTTGATGCGCCGGAGCATTTTCATACGCGTGAGCTGATAAATGCTTACGAGAAAATAGGAAAGCTATAATTAATGTCATTGCGAGGAGTCCTCCCTAGGAGGATGACGAAGCAATCTCGTTTTTTAGATTGCTTCGCTCCCTGCGGTCGCTCGCAATGACGGAGTTAAAATAAGATGATTTTAGAAATTAAAAATTTAACTAAAACTTTTGTCATTGAGCGCGGGGTATTTAAAGCTGAAGCAGGTTTGGTAAAAGCGCTCGACGGTGTCAGTTTTAGCGTAAATGAATTTGATACTTTGGGGATTGTCGGTGAATCTGGTTCTGGTAAGACGACTCTTGCAAAGATAATTATTAATCTTATTCCAGCAACAAGCGGAGAAGTTGTGTTTGATAACGAGTTAATTAAGAATATCAGAAAAGATGTACAGATAGTTTTTCAGAATCCGTATAATAGCCTTAATCCGAAAATGCGTATTGCTGAGATACTTTCTGAGCCGCTGTTAATTCATCATATTGTGCCGCGGCCATTTGTTAAAGAAAGAGCATTAGAGCTTTTGCGGTTGGTAGGTCTTGATGAAAATGTTTTAGGCCGGTATCCGATTGAGTTTTCAGGCGGCCAGAGGCAGAGAATTTGTATTGCTCGTGCTTTGGCAAGCCAGCCAAAGTTTATAATATTAGACGAGCCGATTTCTTCTTTAGATGTAACTATCCAGGCGCAAATGCTGGATTTGTTTTTGGAGCTTAAGCAAAGGTTGAGGCTAACTTATATTTTTGTCAGTCACAACTTGGCAGTTGTTAGGCATATTGCTGATTCTGTGCTTGTGATGGAGAATGGGAAAGTAGTTGAAACAGGGAGCCGGGAAGAGATTTTTTATTCACCGAAGCATCCTTATACCAAGGCTTTATTAGATGCGGCAAGAAGCTAGATTGGTTGTATTTTGCTTGCGTTTTAAAGAGGAATATATATAATATAGTTCTATGGAAAACTTTCAACCATTTTTATTAAGTTTTATTCCAATTTTTGTTGCTGTGGATGCAATTGGAAATATCCCTTTGTTTGTGTCACTTGTTCAGGGTACGACAAAGGCGCAAAAATTGGGAGTTTTTCCTTTGGGCACTCCACTTATTACAGGGCCTGCTGTATTGACCACTACTTTAATGATGCTGGATAATTATGGCCTTGTTGCTACGTTTGTTTCTTTACTTTTAAATATGTTTATTGTTTGGGTAACTTTAGTTAAGGCGGATAATATTATGAAAATTCTTGGCGAGGGAGGCACGCGTGCTTTTGCCAAGATTATGTATATACTTCTTGCAGCTATTAGTATTATGATGATCCGCCGTGGAATTTTAGGAGTGTTGATAAAATGATGAAGAAGGTGCTTACTTTTATTATGGCTGGAGGTAAAGGGGAGAGGTTATTTCCTTTAACTAAGGATCGCACAAAGCCGGCAGTGCCATTTGGCGGAATTTATCGAATTATTGATTTTACTTTGAGCAATTGTATTAATTCAGGCTTACGTCGTATTTATGTATTGACTCAGTATAAGTCAGCGTCTTTACAAAGACATATTCGTTTGGGATGGAATTTTCTACCTTCAGAGTTGGAACAGTTTATTGAGTTATTGCCTGCGCAGCAAAGAATTGGCGATACCTGGTATTTGGGTACAGCTGATGCAATTTACCAGAATTTTTATGCTGTTGAAATGGATAAGTCTGATGAAGTCTTAATTTTAGCTGGCGACCACGTTTATAAAATGAATTATTACGCCATGATAGACTATCATCGTGCCGTTGATGCGGATTTAACTGTGGGGGTAGTGGAAGTTTGTAAGGAGCGTTCCAGCCAACTGGGTGTTGTTGAGGTGGATAGCAATGGAACTGTTATTGGTTTTCAAGAAAAGCCAAAACACCCAAAGACAATTCCAGCTCACCCGGATAAAATTTACGCTTCTATGGGGATCTATGTTTTTAAACACGAGGTTCTTGAACAGGAATTAATGGAAGATGCAAAAAGAGCTGGTTCAAACCATGATTTTGGCAAAGATATAATTCCCGGCATGATTAAGAAAGGTGCAAAGATTGCCGCCTATAATTTTATTGATGAAAATAAAAAAGAGGCGCAATACTGGCGTGATATCGGAGAAATTGATGCTTATTTTGAGGCAAATATGGATTTAACTAAGGCTGATCCAATTTTTAATTTGTATGACCGGGCTTGGCCAATAAGAACTTTTCAGGAACAATTTCCTCCGGTAAAAACGATTCATGCTGGAGAAGAAATGGCTGGAAGAGTGGGGCTTGCGCTTGATTCTATAGTTTCTCATGGATGCGTTATAAGCGGCGGTAGAATTCAGCGTTCTGTGCTTTCTCCTAATGTGAGGATTAATAGCTATTCTGAAGTTTATGATTCAATTTTGATGGAAGGTGTTAATGTCGGCAGGTATGCCAAAATTAAAAGGGCAATTATTGATAAGGATGTAGATATTCCTCAAGGAATGGTTATTGGTTATGATATTAGTGAGGATAAAAAGCGTTTTTATGTGACGGATTCTGGTATTGTAGTAGTGGCAAAGGGGACAGAGATTAAATGATTAGAAAAGCTCAGATAAAAGATATAAAAGCAATTCAAGCGTTGATTAATGGTTTTGCCAAGAAAGATTTAATGCTGCCGCGTTCTCTAAATGAGTTGTATGAAAACGTGCGTGATTTCTGGGTTATTGAAGAAAAAAATAATATTTTAGGTTGTGTTGCTTTGCATATTTCCTGGGATGATTTGGCTGAAGTTAAGTGCTTGGCGGTTGCAAAGAGCTATCAGAATAAAGGCTTAGGCAGAAAACTTGTAGAGGCTTGTCTTGATGAAGCAAGGCAAATGGGTGCTAAGAAGATTTTTGTATTAACTTACAAACCGGAATTTTTTAAATCCCTTGGTTTTAAGAAAACCACTCACAACAGCCTACCTCATAAAGTCTGGGCAGAGTGTATTAATTGCTGTAAATTCCCAGATTGTCAGGAAATTGCTTTGTTAAAAAGCTTGTGAAAAAGAATATTTATGTTATAATTCTTAATTTGAAATTTACATTTAGGAATAATAATCTTTAAGCGAAAACAATCGGAGGAGTAAAAATGGATTATTTGTTGACTGAAGAGCAAAAAATGGTTAGAGATTTAGCTAAGAAAATCGCCGATGAAAAAATTCGTCCGGTAGCTGCTAAATATGACCAGACTGAAGAATATCCTTGGGAGGTAATTAAAGTTATTGCTGAAGCAGGCCTTTTTGGTTTATTTATTCCTGAAGCATATGGAGGTATGGGTGTAAATGTGCTTAACCTTTGTCTTGCAACTGAAGAATTATCTCGTGCTTGCGGCGGTATTGCTGTTTGCTATGCTGCTTCAGCTTTAGGTACATTTCCAATTGTTTTATTTGGCAATGAGGAACAAAAGAAGAAGTATCTTCCTGACTTAGCAAGCGGTAAAAAAGTGGCTGCTTTTGCTGTTACTGAACCCGAGGCTGGGTCTGATGCTTCTGCAATTAAAACTACAGCAAAAAAAGAAGGCGACCATTATGTGTTAAACGGTTTAAAGCATTTCATTACCAATGGTGGTGATGCAGAGACCTATGTGGTAATTGCCATGACTGATAAGACAAAAGGAGCTCGTGGAGCTTCTGCATTTATAGTTGAAAAAGGTACTAAGGGCTTTAGCTTTGGGAAAAAAGAGGATAAGTTTGGTATTCGTGCTTCTTCTACTAGAGAGTTGATTTTTACTGATTGTAAGATTCCTAAAGAAAATTTGCTTTCTAAAGAAGGCATGGGTTTTATTGTGACTATGCGTACCTTTGATATGTCGCGTCCGGGTGTGGCTGCTCAAGCTTTGGGGATTGCCCAGGGAGCAATGGATCATGCGGTAAAATATGCCAAAGAAAGACATCAGTTTGAGAAACAGATTTCTAGTTTTCAGGGCATTCAGTGGATGATTGCTGATATGGCCACAGAAATTGAAGCTGCAAGAGCGCTTATTTATGCAACTGCTCGTATGGTTGATGCTGGGATCACTGGAGTTTCTAAAGAATCGGCGATGGCTAAAATGTATGCTTCAGACGTGGCTATGAAGGTAAGTATTGATGCCTTGCAGATTTTTGGCGGATATGGCTATATGAAAGATTATCCGATAGAAAAATACGTGCGTGATGCCAAGATTACCCAGATTTACGAGGGAACTAATCAGATTCAGCGTAACATCATTGGTTTGCAGGTGATTAAAGAGATGGGGAAATAAGCTGTTAACTCTGCAAAAGGGGTAAAACAATGGAAGACAGACGTCAATTTATGAGGTTAAGTGTTTTGGCGGATGTTGTTTATAACAGGCACAATTCTTCGCAAGAAGAAAAGCTTGCTATAACCAGGAATGTCAGTAAAGGTGGAATTTGTTTTATTGCCTATGAGAAGCTTGATAATGGTGAGTTGCTTGATTTGAAGGTATTTTTACCGGAACAGAGTGTTCCGATTGAAGCTGTGGGTAAAGTATGTTGGGTAAGAGAATTCTTAATAACTGGAAATGAGAAATATTGTAGGTATGATGCAGGTGTTGAGTTTATAAATATTAATGATGAAGATATGCAGAAAATTGAGAAGTTTGAATTTAGCCCAATTATAAAAAAATGAATATTATAGTTTGTATAAAACAAGTCCCTGAAACAACAGATGTGAGGATAAATCCTGAAACAAATACTTTGATTCGCGAGGGGGTTAAGTCAATAATTAATCCTTTTGATATGTATGCTATTGAAGAAGGTATCAGGCTCAAAGAGCGCTTTGGCGGCAAGGTAACAGTTGTTACCATGGGCCCTCCTCAGGCTGATGCTGCATTACGCGAGGCAATTGCTTTGGGGGTTGATGAAGGCGTGTTGGTGTGTGACCGCGCATTTGCTGGCAGTGATACTTGGGCCACTAGTTATACTTTAGCTGGAGCCATAAAGAAAATTGGTAACTTTGATTTAATTATTTGTGGTAAGCAGGCTTCAGATGGCGATACTGCTCAGGTCGGCCCGGGGATAGCAACTCACTTAGATATCCCCCAGGTAACTTATGTTAAAAAGGTAGAAGATGCAAAGGAAAAATTATTAAAACTTGAGCGTATGCTAGAAGAGGGGTATGAGGTAATTGAATTGCCTTTACCGGGATTAATTACTGTAGTTAAAGAAATTAATGAGCCTCGCTTGCCGTCTTTAAAAGGAATGATGCGTTCAAAACAGGCAGTGATTGCACAGTGGGGGCAAAAAGATTTGAATCTTGATCCGCAGCAAATTGGATTATGCGGATCTCCAACGCAGGTAGTAAAGATTTTTACTCCTCCACAGAGAACCGGCGGACAGATGTTGGCAGGAGAAATACCAGAAGTAGTTAACAAATTAGCAGAATTATTAAGAAGTGAACTTTAACCCAATAACTCAATAACCCAAGTAACTCAAGTAACCGACTATGCCTATCCAAATTATTGTAGAGAAATGTACTGGTTGTTCATTGTGTATTAAAGCTTGTCCTTTTGATGCTATAAGAATTATAGATAAAAAAGCTTTGATAGATTTAAATAAATGTACAATTTGCGGTGCTTGTGCATCTGCTTGTAAATTTAAGGCGGTGTTAATTGAAAAAACTCCGCTTAAATGCGAGCTTCCGGATATTAAGGGTTACAAAGGCATATGGGTGTTTATTGAACAGAAGAATGGTAAAATTCAATCGGTTTCTTATGAGCTTTTAGGCAAAGCACAGGAATTAGCAAAGAAGCTTAAATGCGAGGTGAGTGGTGTTTTAATCGGGTTTAATTTAGATGATCAACTTGATGAGCTTATCTGGCGCGGAGCGGATAATGTTTATTTGGTGCAGGCACCAGAAATTGCCAATTTTAATGATGAGCCATATACAAATATTCTGGTCGAGTTAATTAAGAAACATAAACCTGAAATTTTGCTTTGCGGAGCAACTGCAATTGGGAGATCTTTGATTTCGAGAGTGGCAATAAAACTAAAGGCAGGCTTAACTGCAGATTGCACTGGCCTTGATATTGATCCAGAGAAAAATATTCTTTTGCAAACCCGCCCTGCTTTTGGCGGAAATATTATGGCTACAATTATTTCTCCTAATTACCGCCCGCAGATGGCTACAGTTAGGCACAAGGTAATGCAGCCAATGGAGCCAGATAAGAAGAGAAAAGGCAAGATTATTAAGGAATCTTTTAGCGCTGATGTTTATGCCTCGCGTACAAAACTTTTAGATATTGTTGAAGAAATTGAAACCTTGGTGAATATTTCTGAAGCGGATATTATTGTTTCTGGCGGCCGTGGTATGGGTGCGCCAGAGAATTTTAAGCTATTAGAGGAACTTGCCCATGTTTTAGGCGGCGCTGTTGGTGCATCGCGCGCTGCAGTAGATTCCAACTGGATGCCGTATTCGCATCAGGTGGGGCAAACCGGCCGGACAGTAGCCCCTAAGATCTATATTGCCTGTGGAATTTCTGGTCAAATTCAGCATTTAGTAGGTATGCAATCTTCAAAAATTATCATTGCCATTAACAAAGACCCCGAAGCGCCCATCTTTAAAGTCGCCACTTATGGCATTGTTGGCGATGTCTTGCAGATTATTCCTGCCCTTACCAAGAAATTTAAGGAAGTGCTTAACAAATAAGAATATATTTCTAACAAAGCTGTTTTTTATTAACATTTCTTGACATTTTTTTTGTTTAAATTATAATCAATTCAAGAGGAGAAATAGATGTATTTTAAAAGACTGGAATTAGTTGGATTTAAATCATTTTTCGATAAAACTACACTTCATTTTGAGCCTGGGATCACTGCTGTCGTCGGGCCAAATGGATGTGGAAAGTGTTTGAAGGGTGATAGCCAGGTTTGGTTATCAGATGGAAAGAAAATAGAGATAAAGTCGCTGATTGATTTAGCCGTTAAGAATGCTACAAGAATTGATAAAATTGATGACGGTGAGATTATTTATGCAGATAAATTAAACATTAGCGTGCTTTCTCTTAACCCAGAAAGCATGAAAGTTGAATCAAGGCCAGTCTACGCCTTTGTTAAACGAACTGCCCCTGATTATCTGCTGGAGATTAAAACTAAAAGCGGCCGTGAAATAGTTACTACTGGCTACCATCCGTTTTTTACTTTAAAACAAGCAACAATTACTGCTTTAAAAGCTGAGCAATTAGAACCTGGAATCAGGATTTCCTTGCCTCGCGCGATAGGAATTAACAAGCCTAATAACACTTTAGATCAATTAGAAATTTTAAAAAGATTTTCTCAAAAAGATAATTTGTTTATTCCTTATACTCAGGAATTATCAGAATTCATTTCTTTAGTAGGTGATAAACTGAAGATACAAAATAGTAGCTTTCGGGAAATCCAGTCTAAAGAAATTATCGTAAGAAGTGTTATTTCATCTAAGCAGTCAGTAAATGTTTTTAACTTTGTTAATTTATTGAAGGAAAATAATATTAGTATTTTGCCGGAATTTGTGCAGGAGTTAAAGTCGCGCAGTTCTGGAACTATTAATTTGCCTCTTAGAATGAATAACGGAATAGCGCGGTTTCTGGGTTATTTAATTTCTGAAGGTAGAACAAATAAAACAAATCAAGTTTGGTTTACTAATGAAGAAGATGCAGTGGTTAAGGACTATCAAGATAAGGCAAAGGCAAGTTTTGGAGTAGAGGCCAAGGTTTTTAATTATAAAAAGAATGCGAAAGACGTCTTAATATTTTCTAGTGCTTTAGTTAAATATTTGGAAAAAGCTTTTGATTTTAAGGTTGATGGTATTTCAAAAGATAAAAAAGTTCCTTCGCAATTGTTTTACGCAGAGGAACAGGTAGTAGCTGAATTTTTATCTGGGCTTTTTGAAGGAGATGGCTATTTGTCCTTGGATAGGCCAGGAAGTGGAGACTATTTTGAATATTCAACTGCTTCAAAAGAATTAGCCCAAGGAATTAGTAGTTTGCTTTTGCGTTTAGGAGTATTTTCAATCATTAGAGAAAAGAAAAAAGCAGCTACTAACACAGTGGAAAAAAAGAAAAGAACTTATTACTCTGTATTTATTTATGGTTTGAGCAATATTAAAAGATTGTGCAAGAATCTTCGTTTTGTAGGCAAGAAAGCGGAGAAATTGAATGGGCT
Organism: Candidatus Omnitrophota bacterium; assembly: GCA_016214325.1. Taxonomy (GTDB): domain Bacteria; phylum Omnitrophota; class Gorgyraeia; order Gygaellales; family Profunditerraquicolaceae; genus JACROS01. The sequence goes on from JACROS010000027.1 coordinate 13,439, forward strand.
AAAAACACTCAATTATAAAGAGAACCCAAATCAGGATTTAATTCCAGAAATAAATTCAAACATTAAAGATTTAGTTAAACTCTCTGGAATCAAGGTCAAACGTTTTAAAAAGATTTCTCCTAAATTAATCAGTTATTATGAAAATAGGTGTTTGCCGAGTCGACAGGGTTTACAGGAAGTTTTAAGCGTTATTTCCGAGCATGGAAACATTACAGGTTTAGCAAGGTCGATCTATGAGTGCTTAAAAACTATCGCACATTCTGATATTTATTGGGATGAAGTTGTGAGTATAAAAAAGATTTATTCAGAAAAATGGGTCTACGATTTATCAGTTTTGGGTAATCATAATTTTATTGCACAAGATATGATAGTGCATAATAGTAATATCTTTGATAGCATCCGTTGGGTTTTAGGAGAGCAGTCGGCAAAATCTCTGCGCGGCTCTGATATGCAGGATGTTATTTTTAACGGCACAGATAATAAAGATGCCTTAGGTATGGCCGAAGTTACCTTAGCTTTTGATAATAGGAACAGGTTTTTTGCTTTTGATCATGATGAAGTTGCAATCACTCGCCGGCTTTTTCGTTCAGGAGAAAGCGAGTATCTTCTTAATAAAAATACTGTTCGCCTAAAAGATATTTCTGATCTTTTGCTTGGCACAGGCGTGGGTGCAGAAAGTTATTCTATTGTTGCCCAGGGAAAAATTGATTTGGTGCTTAGTTCAAAGCCAGAAGAGCGCCGGATGGTTTTTGATGAGGCAAGCGGAATCACTAAATATAAAGCTCAAAAAAGAGAAACTGCGCGCAAGCTTGAAGAAACAGAGCAAAATCTTTTGCGAGTAAATGATATTATTGCCGAAGTTAAGCGTCAAATAGGAAGCCTTGAACGTCAGGCAAATAAGGCGCGAAAGTACAAAGAGGCTTTTGAAGAATTAAAGATCAAGGAAATAAACTTTGCTATTGTTCAGAAAAAAGAGCTGATTCGGCAAAAAGACGAACTTATAAATAAGCTAAAAGAGATGGAGATTAAAGAAACAGAGCTGCTGGATTTGATTCGTAAGCAGGAAGAAACTATTGCCGCGAGCCAATCTGAATTAAGGATTCTTGAAGACAAGATGATGGAGGTCAAGAACCAGGTTTTAAATTTAGACAATTCGATTGTTCGTAACAATGAACATATTAGTTTTAATAAAGAAAGAATTATAGAGTTGGATTTAAATAGGAGTTTTCTTGAGTCTCAGATTGAAGAAGTGCGCGGTAAAATTATCGCCGACGAGCAAAACCTTAATAATATTCGTCAGGAATATGAAGGCTTGAGAAAGAATATAGAAGAAAAATCTCAGGTTTTAAGCCAAAGGGAATCAGAAATTAATAACATTGCCTCTGCCATTAAAACTTCCTTAGATAATATTGCCGATACTAAGCGCCAGATTATGGAGCTTGCCTCAAAAATTTCCAATACAAAAAATCAGATTGCTGATTTTACCAATAAGCATCATGTTTATGTTGCGCGCAAGAAAAGACTTGAAACAGAAAAAGCAAAGGTTTACGAAGAAAAAGTTGTTACAGAGACAAGTTTAACTAATATTACGCAGGAAGTTGAAAATCTTAAGAATGCTGTAAATGAAGTTAATGAGAAAATAAATTCATTAAAGAACCAATTACAGCAAGAGAATTCGTTTTTATCCAATGTAAATGTTGATATTGACAATTTGGAAAAACAACGTCTTTCTCTTGAGTCGCATAAAGAGTTTTTGTTGAGGTTAAAAACTAAGTATGAGGATATTAGTGAGTCAATGAATGCTGTAATTTATTTGGATAAACCTCCGCAGGAGAACATGAGCGGATTGGTTATAAAAAGATTCGGCGCGTCTTGGGATAAGCGGTTTAAAAATTTCTGGGGAGGCTAAACCGATAGAGCTAGATACGCAGAAAATTGACGATAAAATTGCAAAGATTCAGGAAATATTAGAGGCAAACAAAAACCAAAAGCAGGTTAAAGAAATGCAAATTGGAGAGTTAAATAATGCGCTTAATTTGCATCTTCAGGATTTGCGTAACCAGGAATTGGCCCTTGCAAATAAGGAATCATCCCGCACAACTATTGCAGAACAATTTGGAAAGATTAATCAAGAAGAAGATATTATTGTTATTGAACTTAATGATGTGCAAAGGGAGATTTCTGTAATTGAAGGCAACGTGGTTTCTTGTGAAAGTGTTCTTAATGAATTAAGTAACCAGCAGAAAAAATGCGAAGATTCAATTCAACAAGATGAATGCAGCATTTCTTTAAATAGCAAATTAAGAGAAGATGTTTTAGTGGTTATTACTCAGACAAAAACAGAGCTGGATGGTTTAAACAGCCGCCTTGTTACAGATGAAGAAACATTAAAGATACTTGAGGATACTTATCGTCGTGAGAAAGAAAGCCTTGAAAATATAGACAGGCAGATTAAGGATGCGGTTTCTAAAAAAGATTTAATGGAACAGGAAATTCGTGAGTGCGAGGAAAATGTTTTAAAGTTTAACCAACAGGTTCTAGAGCAGAATAATTGTTTAAAAGAGTTTGATGTAAAATACCGCGAGATTTCACTCGGCTCAAGTGATGCAGTTAAGCAGATTGAGTTTGATAGAAAAACTTTGGATGAACTTAAGAATAGTTTGTATGAACTGCAGATGCAGGATAAAGACATTGATTATAAATATACTACCTTAAAAGACCGCTTAGTTCAGGCTTATAAAACAGACCTAGATTCATGTGCTGATTTGGAATCAAATATTGACGTGGCTGTACTTTCTGGTGAAATCACCTCTTTAAAACAAAAACTCGATGCTTATGGAAATGTAAATTTAGTGGCTATTGAGGAGTATGATGAATTAAAACAACGCTATGATTTTTTAATTCAGCAAATGAATGATTTAACCACCTCAAAAGAAGCTCTGCATCAGGCAATTTTAAAGATTAACCGCACTACAAAACAGATGTTTGTGGAAACTTTTGAGAAAGTAAAAGAAGAGTTCAGGAATTATTTTCGTATGCTTTTTAATGGTGGAGATGCGCAGTTGTTTCTTACTGATGAAAGTGATCCGCTAGAATCCGGTATTGAGATTATTTGCCGGCCTCCGGGGAAGAAGTTGCAAAATGTGTTGCTTTTGTCCGGTGGTGAGAAGTCCATGTCTGCAATTGCGTTAATTTTTGCGATTTTTAAAGTAAAGCCTTCGCCATTTTGTATTTTAGATGAAATTGATGCTGCTCTTGATGAGGCAAATGTGGATCGCTTCAGTCGCATGCTTCAACAATTTGCCAAGCTTAGCCAGTTTATTGTAATTACCCATAACAAGCGCACAATTGCTAATGCTAATGTAATGTATGGAATCACAATGGAACAATCTGGAGTTTCAAAGATTGTTTCTGTTAAATTTGCAGAAACTAAAGAAAATAAAGAAGCCCAGCCGCAGCAACCCGCCGCTTCACAAAACTAATTAACAACAAGTATTATTTTTACCTTTATTTTTTGCTTGATATAAGGATTTGTCAGAAGCTTTAATTAGCTCTGAAGGTGTAGATCCGTCCTGGGGGAAAGTAGAGATACCCATACTTACAGTTAGTTTTTTCTGGGGGAGAATTTCTTCGTGAATAAAGGGATGTTTTTCAATATCCTTTCTTAACCGTTCTGCAATTGCAAATGCTTCATCCTTATCAGTTTGAGGAAGAATGATTGTTAGCTCCTCGCCGCCATAACGGCAGACATGGTCCATGTTTCTGGATAAATTTCTTAAGATGCTGGCTAATTCTTTTAAAATTGTGTCACCTGATTGATGCCCTAAGGTGTCGTTGTAAACTTTAAAGTCATCTATGTCTAACATAATTAAACTTAGAGGCTGTGTTGTGGCGCGTGATTTTTCGACTTCAACTTGCAGCAAATACTGAAAGTATCCGTGATTCCAGAGTTCGGTTAAGTAGTTAGAGTGGGCGCGGATAACAGTTTTTTCAAAAAGCTGTGAATTTTCAATGGCAAGCCCAGCTTGGTTTGCAAGCATAGTTAGCATGCGGGTATCATCTTTTGTAATTGTTTTCTTGGTGATAAAATTGTCAGCTAGAATTAGTCCGTTAACCCTGTCTTTTGCTTTTAAAGGAACGACTACTAGCTCGTCTGTTTTTAAGATTTGAATAATAGGATCATGAGAATAATTTGCTATGGTTTCTTTGGTTAAGTGTAGAGGCATTCCGTCTAGGACTCCTAAAGCCAGTAAACCGCCGTTTCTTTCTCTAAGAGGAAGTTTCATGTGCCTGATTTGGCGGTTAAATCCGGTTTCGGTGGCATAGTTTGAGACCTTGTGTGCATTGATCAGGTCGTCAAGGTTCATTTTTTCCTGTTCAATTTGCTTCCAAATGCGGTTAGCTTCTTCGCCAGTATCAGGAGCAATCGCCATTTTTCCTTCGATCAGGCCATCTTTTTCATTAACAAGAAATAAGAGCGCGCGGTTAAAACCAAGTCCAGTGTGGGCAGTAACTCCGGTGAGAATAATATAGAGAATTTCATCAAGTTTTAGCGTGGTGCGCATAGCGTTAGAGATTTCATAAAGAATCCCTAATTCAATCTTAGTGCGCTCTAGCTCTTTTTTAAGCTTAAATACTTCTTCCATATTGCGTAGAATATAACATATTTTATGCCAAGTGTCAATCATTGCAATTATTTATGTTAGATTTTCCTGTTTTATGTGTCTATTAGAGTTGAGAGCAAGAAAGGAGGTATAAGAGAGATTTATTTGTTTGACAGAAGAATGTAGCTGGGCTATAATTATTAACCTTATAACACTAATTAGACTGGAGGGTTTAAATGGTAGTTGAAAAGAAAAAAGAAGAATCAAAAGATTTTGCTGAACGTCACAAAGCGTTGGAATTGGCCCTTTCGCAGATAGAAAAACAGTTTGGAAAAGGCTCAATCATGAAGCTAGGTGGAGATGTTAAGGTTCATGTTGATACTATCTCTACCGGGGCGCTTACTTTAGATATAGCTCTTGGTGTCGGGGGTTTACCAAGGGGCAGGGTGATTGAGATTTTTGGGCCGGAAGCAAGCGGAAAAACTACTTTAACTTTGACTGCAATAAGAGAAAATCAAAAAAAAGGCGGAGTAGCTGCGTTTATTGACGCCGAACATGCTTTTGATTCAACTTATGCCAAAGTAGTGGGTGTAAACTTGGATGATTTGTTGATTTCTCAGCCAGATACCGGCGAGCAGGCATTAGAGATTGCTGAAACCCTTGTGCGTTCTAATGCTGTTGATTTAGTAGTTATTGATTCTGTGGCTGCTTTGACTCCGCGTGCTGAAATTGAAGGAGAGATGGGCGATTCTCATGTAGGTTTACAAGCAAGGTTGATGTCGCAGGCATTAAGGAAATTAACTGCTGCAATAAGTAAATCCCGCACGTGTGTTATTTTTATTAATCAGATACGTGAAAAAATTGGGGTTATGTTTGGTTCCCCTGAAACAACTCCTGGCGGGCGAGCGCTTAAGTTTTATTCTTCAGTAAGGCTTGATGTCAGAAGAATTGCTACTCTTAAAGAAGCAGAAACTGTTATTGGAGGTAGAGTCAGGGTTAGAGTAGTCAAAAATAAGGTTGCTCCTCCATTTAGAGAGGGTGAGTTTGACATCTTGCACAATGAAGGTATCTCTAAGATGGGCGCTGTGATTGATGCTGGGGTAAATGCAGAGGTGATTAGCAAAAGCGGAACTTGGCTTTCTTTTGGAAATGAAAAACTCGGGCAAGGCAGAGATGCGGCAATAAAGGCCTTGAAAGAAAAACCTAAGCTAGCTGAAGAAATAGAAAAAGAAGTAAAGAAGAAAATTAGCTTGAGCTAAGAAGAGGAGGACTAGAGAAATGACAGCAAGAAAAATTTTCTGGGGTTTTGTTCTTTTGGTAATAGGTTTAGTTTCTGGCATTACTTTGGCAGCAAGATTTGATTGGTTAGCTACAGCGCAAAGCCAGAATGTAAAGCTAGAAGTAAAACCAGAAACCATTAACATGGAAGATGCAGTAGTAAATGTGGCAAATACTGCCGGGAAAGCTGTTGTTTCTGTTAGCACTGAGCATGTTGCTAAGGTAAAAAGAGGCGGCCCGAGAAGTTATCGTTTTAACCGCCCATTCGGCAATCAGCCGCCTTTTGGACAAGATGATCAGTTTAATCGTTTCTTTGATGATTTTTTTGGCCAAATGCCGGACATGGATTATAAGCAAGTTGGTGTCGGCTCTGGTGTGATTGTCGATGCTGCAGGATATGTTTTAACTAATGAGCATGTGGTTAATTCTGCTGATAAAATTACAGTGCGATTATCCGACGGACGAGAGTTTGTCGGTGAGGTCAAGGGCAAGGATATGCGTTCTGATTTGGCAATTATTAAAATTGATGCCAAGAATTTACCAGTTGCTGTTTTGGGAAATTCTGACAACTTGAAAATTGGCCAATGGGCAGTTGCTATAGGCAATCCTTTTGGTTTTGCAGTTCAAAATCCAGAACCAACAGTAACAGCAGGGGTAATTAGTGCTTTACATAGGACACTGGGGGTAGCTTTAGCTCGGGACAGGGATTACAATGATTTGATTCAAACTGATGCGGCAATTAATCCAGGGAATTCTGGCGGGCCGTTGGTTAATCTTAGGGGTGAAGTAATTGGAATTAATGTGGCAATTTATTCTACAACTGGTGGTTATCAGGGGGTAGGTTTTGCGATTCCGATAAATAGCGCTAAATCAATTATGAGCCGTTTAATTGCAGGTAAGAAAATTGTTTACGGCTGGTTGGGGGTAACAGTTCAGAATTTAAATGATGATTTGGCAAAGTACTTTGGACTTGTGGATAAAAATGGAGTGTTGGTAGCCAAGGTTCTAGAAGATGGTCCTGCGCAAAAAGCAGGAATGAAAGAAAGCGATGTGATTAAGCAGGTGGATGGTAAAGCAGTAAATAGCGTGAAGGAATTGTTAAATGTAGTTGGAAAGATTGAGTCTGGTAAAGCTATAAAAGTAGTAGTAGTCCGCGATAAAAAAGAAATTAGCTTAAATGTAGTGGTTGGAGAGCGGCCGGAGAAGATAGAAGAATCCGAAGATAGTAGTGAATCTGCTCAGGGCAACTGGAGGGGGTTGGAGGTGCAGGAATTTAATGCTGAAACTGCGCGCCGTTTTAGGCTTGATATAAAAGAAAAAACAGGTGTTTTAGTGGTTAATGTTGAGTCGGGAAGCCCTGCTGATGATGCTGGAATTACTGCAGGAGAAATAATAGTGGAATTAAATAAGCAGCCGGTTAAGAATTTGGCTGATTATGAAAAGATTACCAGTTCTTTTAAAGGCGATTGTTTGGTTAGAACCACGCACGGCTATTTTATAATTAAGGGTGAAGAAAAAAAGCAATAGTATTGAGCAGGCAAGGAATTACGCTTTCTTACTTTTAAAATTCAGATTGCGTAGTGAGAATGAATTATATCAGCGATTAGTAAAAAAAGGTTTTTCTATTGAGGTTGCTAAAGAAGTTGTAAATTTCCTTAGAGAAAAACGTTTTATTGATGACAAGCTTTTTGCCAAAGCGTGGGTTGATTCACGTATAAAAAAGCCGTTTGGTGTAAGAAGGATTAAGCAGGAGCTTCTAAGAAAAGGTATGGCTCAGGAAGTTATAGATAAACAGTTAGCGCAAATAAAGGAAAATTATTCTGAAATAGATGTGGTCAGGCAGATTTCAGAAGAAAGATTTAAAAAATTGAGCGGGGTTACGCCTGAAGCAGCAAAAAGGCGCGTTTATGGTTATTTGCTGAGGCGGGGTTTTTCTCCCGAGGTTATTCTAGAGGTATTATGAAAGCTGATATTTTAAGAAAGAAATTCTTAGATTTTTTTAAGAGTAAAAAACATCGTATTGTTGAAAGCGATTCTTTGGTGCCCAAAGATGACCCTACGGTTTTATTTACACCCGCCGGTATGAATCAGTTTAAGAAAGAGTTTCTAGGTTTTGATTCTGGTTTTAAACGTGCGGTGACATCTCAGCGTTGTTTGCGCACTGATGATTTGGACAAAGTTGGTAAAACTACCGGGCATCATACTTTCTTTGAAATGCTTGGGAACTTTTCTTTTGGCGATTATTTTAAGCGCGATGCTATTTTATGGGCCTGGGAGTTTTTAACAGAAGAGTTAAAAATTAGCTCTAATAAGCTCCGGGTTACAGTTTACAAGGATGATGATGAGGCTTATGGTATTTGGCTTAACGATGTAAAAGTCCCTAAAGAAAAGATTATTAAGTTAGGTGATAAAGATAATTTTTGGCCATCTGAGGCAAAAGAAAAAGGGCCAAATGGCCCTTGCGGCCCTTGTTCAGAAATCTTTTATGATTTTGGCAAAGAAACAGGTTGTGGCGAATCGGTGTGTGACCCGTCGTGTAGTTGCGGCAGATTTGTAGAAATCTGGAATTTGGTTTTTACGCAATTTAACCGAAAAGAAGGCGGAAAACTCGAAGCTCTGCCAAATAAAAATATTGACACTGGCATGGGCCTTGAACGTTTGGCTGCTGTGATGCAGGGAGCAGTAAATAATTTTGAAACGGACTTGTTTAAGCCTTTAGTAGATGAGGTAATTTCTAATGCTAAAGATTTCCTTCCAGAGAATAAAAAGATTGCTTATGCAATTGCTGATCATTTAAGAGCCATTGTTTTTTCTATTTTTGACGGAGTGCTTGCTTCTAACGAAGGAAGAGGTTATGTGGTTAGAAAACTGATTCGTAAAAGCGCATTGCATCTAAGAAATCTTGGGATTAAACAACCTTTTTTATATAAGCTCGTTCCTGTTTTGTCTGGGATAATGCAAGATCCTTATCCTGAGCTTATCGAGCGCAAAGAAGATATTTCTGAAGTGATTCTCTCAGAAGAAAAAAGCTTTATTGCTACGCTTAATTCAAGTGAAAGCTTGTTAAAGGAAAAATTTTCAGCACTTATCAAGAATCAAAATCCAGAGAAGGCTGGTAAACTGGCTTTTCAGTTGTATGACACTTATGGTATGCCCTTGGAATTAACTGTTGATTGGATGGAGAAAAACGGAGTTAAATTTTCGCAGCAGGCATTTGATCAGGAGCTTGAAACTCAAAAAAACCGCTCAAAAACCAAGAGCGCAATGAAAGGCGATGTTTTTGCGGTTAAAGACTTGGATTATGGAGTAAAAGAAACCAAATTTTCAGGATATAAAAAGTTTTCTCTTGAGTCTCAAATTTTAAAAGTTTACAAAGGAAATAGTGAATTAAAGAAGCTGTCTTGTGGGGATGAGGGCATAATTATATTAAATGAAACTCCATTTTATGCTGAATCAGGTGGTCAGGCAGCTGATACAGGAGTCATTAAAAAAGGGAAAAACGTTTTTGAAGTTCTGGATACAAGGAAATCTGGAAATGTAATTTTGCATATCGGTAGAGTGAAATCTGGAAGTTTTAAAAAGAAAGATTCAGTGCAGGCTGAAATTAATACTGAACGCAGGCTTTCAATTGCCAGAAATCATACAGCTACACATTTATTGCAGGCGGCTTTAAGAAAAGTTTTGGGCCAACATGTTCAACAGCAGGGTTCTTTGGTTTCAGAAGAAAGGCTGCGTTTTGATTTTACCGTAGTTTCAGTCGGAGATCTTTCAAGAGAACTTTGCGGTGGCACTCATTTGGGCCAAACTGGCCAGATTGGGCTTTTTAAAATATTACAAGAAACTTCAGTTGCCAGTAATGTGCGCCGCATTGAAGCAGTAACCGGGATTTTTGCATATAAGAAAGTTAAGGAAGATGAAGAGATTATTTCTGATGTTGCAAAATTATTTAATGTCGGACGCGGAAGTATTCTTCAGGAGGCCCAGAAGCGTGCTGTGCGTTTAAAAGAGTTAGAAAAACAATTAAGCGCCCAGAAATTAAGTTCGGTGAAGAATTCTCTGGATGATTTAATTAAAGATGCCCAGAATGTAAATGGAAAATCTTTGATAATAAAAGTTTTTGAAGATGTCCATATGGAATTATTGCGTAAAAACATAGATTTGTTAAAGGAAAAAACCCAAAATGCAATTATTGCGCTTGCGTCAGTAAATCAGGGGAAAGTGTTGTTGGTTATGGGCATAACTACGGATCTTTGTGAAAAAGGGCTTGACGCTGGCAAACTTGTCCGCGATGTTTCTGGTTTAATTGGAGGAAGCGGCGGAGGAAGAAGAGATTTTGCTCAAGCAGGGGGGACTAAGCCAGAGAATCTAGATCAGGCTTTCCAAAAATTAAGAGAAATACTATGAAAATAATCCGTTTTACGAGTAAAAAGCTGGACAAAATTTATAACCGCGGCCAAGCAAAAAATAAACGTGTAGAAGAAAAAGTTGCGAAAATTATTGAGGACGTTAGGCTTTTTGGCGACGAGGCTGTTTTGAAATATACTCGAAAGTTTGATAAAGTAAAAATGACCCAAAGGCAGTTAAAGGTTTCTCAAATAGAAATTAGCGGAGCCTATCAGAATATTAGCCCGAATTTTGTTTCGACTCTTAAGGTTGTAATTGATAATGTGAATCGTTTTTATCGCAAGACCCTTAAGAAATCTTGGCGGATAAAAGACGCAGATGGGGTTATTTTAGGAGAAAATTATACCGCACTTGAAAAAGTGGGAGTTTATATTCCTGCAGGAACTGCTCCTTTGGTTTCTACTGTTTATATGACCGTGCTTCCGGCAAAGATTGCTGGTGTGAAAAAAATTGTTTTAATCAGCCCGCCGGATAAAAATGGATTTATTAACCCGCATATTTTGGTTGTGGCTGACCTTTTAAAGGTAGATGAAATTTATCGCGTAGGTGGAGCACAAGGGATAGCTGCTCTTAGCTATGGCACAAAGACAATTCCCAGGGTAGATAAAATAGTCGGCCCGGGCAATGTCTATGTTAGTGAAGCTAAGCGGCAAGTTTTCGGGATAGTTGATATTGATATGATTGCCGGGCCCACAGAGCTTGTGATAATTGCAAACAGAAGCGCAGAAGCAAAATTTATTGTTGCAGATTTACAGGCGCAGGCAGAACATGCAAAAGGTTTGGCTATTCTTGTAACTAATTCAAAGAGCCTGGCAAAGGAAGTAAAATCACGGCTTGATGGAGCCAATGGTTTTATTGTTTTGACCAAGAATTTAGAGCAGGCAGCAGAAATTGTTAATAAAATTGCGCCTGAACACCTGGAGGTTTTTGTAAATAACCCGCAGCGTTTGTTAAAGCAAATTAAAAATGCCGGAGCAATATTTTTGGGCCCATACAGCCCTGCGGCAGTGGGTGATTATGTTGCTGGACCCAGCCATGTGCTTCCAACTGCAGGAACAGCGCGGTTTTTTTCCGGTTTGTCCGTTTATGATTTTCAGAAAAGCAGCCACGTGATTAGCTATTCTAAAAAGGCGCTTGAGAAAATAAAAGAACCACTTGAGAAAGTTGCTGGAATAGAGGGGTTAAGTAAGCATTTGGAGTCAGTAAAAGCAAGGTTTATCTAGGCCAATAACTTAAGGAAGGATAGGATAATGAAAAAAAGATCTGCAGTAATTAAAAGAAATACTAAGGAAACAGAGATTACTGTTAAACTAAATATTGACGGAGCAGGAAAAACCAAAATCAATACAGGGATTGGAATTGAGATTGCCGCAAAAGGCGATTTAAATATCGATAAACATCATACTAATGAGGATATTGGAATTACGCTGGGCCAGGCTTTTAAAGAAGCATTAGGGGTCAAGAAAGGCATTAACAGGAATGGAACTGCTTGTTGGCCGATGGAAAAAGTGCTTTCTTGCGTGTCGCTTGATATTTGTGGAAGGCCATTTTATAAGTTTTCTGCAAATGTCGGCGAAGGGACAAAAGATGAAAGCGGTTATTCTTTAAAAGAAGCAGAGCATTTCTTTGAGGCATTTGCAAATCATTTGGGGATGAACTTGCATATTAAGGTTGAGCCAACGGTTTATGATTTGCACACGACGCTTGAGCCTGTTTTTAAGGCGCTTGGAAAATCTTTATCAGAAGCTTGTCAGATTAATCCTCGCAGGAAAGATGTTCCTTCCACAAAGGGCGTGATTGATTAAAATGATTGCAATTATTGACTACGGCATGGGTAATATTCATAGTGTGAATAAGGCCCTGCAGGTAAGTGGCGCAAAAACATTAATTACCAATAAAGCTGAGGATATCAAATCTTGCGATAAGGCAGTGCTTCCGGGCGTAGGGGCTTTTGATGATGCTGTTTTAGAATTAAAGAAGCAGAATTTAATTGAACCGATTCTTGAACATGTAAGAAACGGAAAGCCTTTTTTAGGTATTTGTTTGGGTATGCAGCTTTTGTTTGATGAAAGCGCTGAGGCCAAAAAAGAAAAAGGCCTAGGTATTTTAAAAGGGAAGGTTAAAAAATTTAAACACAGCCACGATTTAAAGGTTCCTCATATGGGATGGAACCAGCTAAAAATTATTGGCGCATGTCCTTTGTTAAGGGATGTTCCTGAGAATTCTTTTGTTTATTTTTGTCATTCGTATTATCCAGATCCCCTCGATAAAGGAGTTATTGCCGCCTTAACAAACTACGGGCAAGATTTTGCTGCAATAGTCTGGAAAGAAAAGATTTTTGGAATGCAGTTTCATCCGGAGAAGAGCCAAAGTATCGGTTTAAAAATGATGGAAAACTTTGTTAATCTATGTTGATTATTCCTGCAATTGATTTAAAAGATGGTTGTGTAGTCCGTTATGTCCAAGGAAGGACGGATAAGAAGGTTTATTCAAAAGATCCTCTAAAGACTGCCAAGCATTGGGCCAGGCAAGGCGCAGAATTTCTGCATATAGTAGATTTAGACGGCGCGTTTTCTGGAGTACCAAAGAATATTCATTTAGTAAAAGAAATTGCCAAGAGTATTAATATTCCTGTTGAATTTGGTGGCGGAGTTAGGGATATGGAAACAATTACTTCTTTATTGGATGCTGATGTAAAGAGAGTGATTTTAGGGACTAAGGTAGTTGAAGATAAAATATTTCTTGAAAATGTTTTGAAGAAATTTAAAGACAGGATTATTATAGGTGTTGATGCAAAAGAAAACAAAGTAATGATTAAGGGTTGGAAAGATGCTTCAAACGCAGAAGATCTTACAGCTTTTGCAAATTTATTAAAAGAAAAAGGGTGCAATGAAATTATTTATACGGATACTTTAAAAGACGGCACCTTGACTGGGCCAAATATAAAAGGGATCAAGTCGCTTTTAAAAGAAACAGGAATAAAGATAATTGCATCAGGCGGAATTTCTTGCCTTGAGGATTTACGTAAGCTAAAATTGCTTGAAAAGCAAGGGGTGACCGGGGTAATTGTAGGCAAGGCACTGTATGAAGGAAAATTTACTTTAGCCGAAGCGCTTAAGTTTTCTTAGGCGTTACAAAAAGGGGGTTGGTATGAGTAAAAAGATTTTGTTTTTGTTGGTGGCAGTAGGTTTTTTATTTTCTTTAACTGGATGTGCAACTGCAAGAAAACAAAAAGAACTTGAAATCCAAGGACTCAAGAACCAGATCTCTGTTTTAGAGGCACAAGTGCAATCAAAAGAAGAAGAAATTAATAGTTTAAGAGATTCCATAAATAAAATTGAAGAAGAAAAGAGCGCTTTGTCTGCACAGGTACAGCAAAGTGAAGTAAAACGTTCCACTAGAAAACAATGTGTTAAAGAAGTAAAAAGTCGTCCAACTGTTAAACAAATTCAAACAGCATTAAAGAATGCTGGTTTTGATCCTGGTGCAATTGACGGAAAATTTGGTAATTCTACTCGTGAAGCGATAATAGCCTTTCAAAGGTCGCATAATTTGCCTGCAAACGGAAGGGTTAGATCAAAGACATGGGGTTTGTTAAAAGGGTATTTGGACAAAACAATTAAATAACAAATGTTAACAAAGCGAATTATTCCATGCCTTGATATTAAAGACGGCAGGGTGGTTAAGGGTGTTAAGTTTCTTGGCTTAAAAGATGCAGGGGATCCTGTTGAGGTAGCCAAGATTTATGATAAAGAAGAAGCTGATGAGCTAGTATTTTTGGATATTACTGCAAGTTTTGAAAAGCGTAAAACCTTAATTGAGCTTGTAGAACAGATTGCTAAGAATATCTTTATGCCTTTTACCGTCGGTGGTGGGGTTGGGGATATTGCTGATATTAGAAATATTCTTAATGCTGGGGCTGAGAAGGTTTCTGTTAATACTCAGGCAGTAAAATTTCCACAGTTAATATCAGAGTCAGCAAGGCGTTTCGGCAGTCAGAGTATTGTAGTAGCAATAGATGCGAAGTTGGTCACCAGTCACCAGTCACCGGTCACCGGTAATGGACAAGAGACAGGAGACCCCTCGACTCGGCTCGGGGTAAACAGGAGACCCCTCGACTCGGCTCGGGGTAAACAGGAGACAGACAAGTGGGAAGTTTATATTAATGGAGGCAGGACTCCCACTGGCCTTGATGCTGTTGACTGGGCAAGAAAAGTAGCAAAGCTAGGTGCAGGCGAGATACTATTAACTAGCATGGATTACGATGGGACAAAAGACGGTTTTGATATTAAATTAACTAAGGCGATTACTGAGGCAGTGAGTATTCCTGTTATTGCTTCAGGCGGAGCAGGAAAACCAGAACATTTTTCTGAGGTTTTTTCCAAAACTTCTGCTGATGCAGGGTTGGCTGCTTCAATTTTTCATTATCAGGAATATTCGGTAAGACAGGTTAAAGAGTATTTAAGGAGCAAAGAAATCCCAGTGCGTTTATAATTGAATCAGGAGAAAGGAAATTGATGAAAAAACAGAATGAAAAACAAAAATTAAGCATTAGATCGTTAAAGTTTGATGACAAAGGATTGATCCCTGCAATTATACAGGATTATAAGAACGACGAGGTTTTGATGCTGGCTTATATGAATAGAGAATCAGTGCGCAGAACTATGAAATTAAAGAAGACGTGTTTCTGGTCTCGTTCACGCAAGGTTTATTGGGTAAAAGGTGAAACTTCAGGGCATTTTCAGTTTGTAAAATCAATTGCATACGACTGTGATATGGATGCTTTGTTAATTAAGGTTCGTCAGATTGGCGTAGCTTGCCATACTGGAAATAGGAGTTGTTTCTACAGGAAATTAAAATAATGGAATATCCATCTTTAAAAGATTTTGCAAAATGTGTTAAGAAAGGCAATGTTATCCCGGTTTATCGAGAGATAAATGCAGATCTTGATACTCCTGTTTCAGCATTCTTAAAGATTAAGAAGGATAATTTTTCTTTTCTTCTTGAGTCGGTGGAAGGGCAAGAAAAGATTGCAAGGTTTTCTTTTTTAGGGAGTAATCCTTCTTTGGTTTTTAAGAGTAAAGGTAAATCCATAGAAATTATTTATCCGCATAAGAATCTTACAGAGCGTTTTATTTCTGACCAGACGCCTCTAAAAGAAATTAAAAAGATAATGCAGGATTTTAAAGTTGTGAATATCCCTGGTTTACCTCGTTTTTATGGTGGGTTAGTTGGATATCTGAGTTATGATAACGTGCGTTTTTTTGAAACTATTCCTAATAAGAATCCTGATGATTTAAAGCTCCCGGATGCTATTTTTATGCTTACGGATACAATTCTTATTTTTGATCATGTGAATCATACGATAAAAATTGTAAATAATGTAATTTTGCCAAAGAAAAATGGGAAGTTAAGTCTTTTGCAAATAAAGAAGATTTATGATCAAGCAATAAAACGCCTTGACGCAATTCAGCTTCAGCTTAAAGGCAATCAGCCTATTGGCTCAAAAAATATTTCAAGAAGTTCCTCTTCGGAGAAGATTGACTCAAATTTTAAGAAAGAGGATTTTAAAACAATTGTCGAAAAAGCGAAAACATACATCAAAAAAGGCGACATTATTCAAGTAGTGCTTTCGCAGCGTTTCAGGATCAAGACCAATAAAGAACCGTTTGAGATTTACCGCAGTTTGCGTAGCCTTAATCCATCTCCGTATATGTTTTTCTTGAAATTTAACGATATAGAGCTCATTGGTTCCTCTCCAGAGATGCTGGTGCGTTGCGAGGAAGGGGTTGTGCAGACTTGTCCGATTGCAGGAACCCGGCCGCGTGGTAAGAACGAGCTAGAGGACAGGCTGCTTGCAAAAGAACTGCTTAATGATAAAAAAGAAAGAGCAGAACATTTGATGCTTGTTGATTTGGGAAGAAATGATTTAGGAAGAGTTTGTTTAAAAGGCCAGGTTGAGGTTAGTGATTTTATGCGGGTTGAGAAGTATTCGCATGTAATGCATCTTGTGAGTGAAGTAAGAGGAAAGCTTGACAGAAAGCATAATGATATCTATGATGTATTGCAGGCTGCGTTTCCCGCAGGCACTGTTTCCGGGAGCCCAAAGATCAGGGCAATGGAAATTATTGATGAGCTTGAAAATATCCAGCGCGGCCCATATGCAGGCTGTGTAGGATATTTTAGTTTTTCTCATAATATAGATACTTGTATTACAATTAGGACAATTGTAGCAAAAAAAGGATTTGCTTACATCCAGGCTGGGGCAGGAATTGTTGCTGACTCGATACCAGAGAAAGAGTATCAGGAGACAGTAAATAAGGCCAAGGCTTTGGTGGAGGCAATAACAAAATAACTTATATTAAAACTGAACTGAAAGGAGAAACAAAAATGGCAGTACATGTTCGTTTGAGAAGAATCGGTAAGAACCCAAAAGGAAAACCTCATTTTAGAGTTTCGGTCTTTGATGAAAGAAAAGGCCGCGACAGTAAAATAATTGAAGAATTAGGTTTTTACAACCCCTTAACCGGTGAAGCTTCTATTAAAAAAGATAAAATTGAAGCATGGGTAAAAAACGGCGCTCAGCTTTCTGACACTGTGAAAAGTTTGTTAAAGAAAGCAAAATAAAATATAAATTAACTAAATTAAAAAGGAGTAGATAAAATGCCGCAAGCACAGGCAGTAAATCCGATATTAAACTTGGTGCCATTGGTTTTAATCTTTGTAATCTTTTATTTCATGCTTATCCGTCCGCAAAAGGCAAAAGAAAGAGAGCATCAGAAAATGCTCGCTAGCCTTGACAAAAATGACGAAGTGATTACCTCTGGCGGTATCCACGGCACTGTCATTAACGTTAAAGAAAAATCTGTTGTTATAAGAATAGACGATAATGTAAAAATGGAAGTTGAGAAGAATTGTGTTGCGGTGGTAAAGAAATCTTAATGCTAGACAGGGAGTAAATATTATGGAGAAGAGAGTAATTTATAAGTCTTTGCTTATTTTAGCTGTTGTGGGGTTATGTGCTTATTTTACCTTTCCTTTAAATAAGCGAATTAATCTAGGGCTTGATTTACGCGGCGGGATGCATCTATTGTTAAAAATTGATACTTCCAGCCTAGAGGGACAGGCGAAGATTGATGCAACTGACAGAGCTGTAGAGGTAATTAGAAATAGGATTGACCAATTTGGCGTAAGGGAAACTTCTATTGTAAAGCAGGGAGAGGATGAAATAGTAGTTCAGCTTCCGGGTGTAACTGACAGGCAAAGAGCTATTGATGTTATCGGTAAGACTGCATTATTAGAGTTTAAATTAGTTTCAGATGATGTGGAAAAACGAAAGCAGGCTCTTGCCGGGACAGTTCCAGAGGGATTTGAATTAAAATATACTGAAGATGATAGTGAACCGGTGCTTTTAGAAAAACAAGCAGTTTTAACAGGGGATTCTTTAACTGATGCTGCGGTGCATTTTAGCCAGACTGAGTTTAATGAACCGGTAGTTGCAATTAAATTTAATGCTGAAGGAGCAAAGAAATTTGCTGAAATTACAGCTGCTAATGTAGGAAAAAGATTAGCAATAGTTTTGGATGGCAAGGTTCAGTCAGCTCCACGCATTAAAGAATCTATTCCTTCAGGTGAGGCAGTAATAACTGGCCGTTTTAGCGTTGAACAGGCGCAGGATTTGTCACTTATACTGCGAGTTGGTGCATTGCCAGCCCCTATGCATATTGAGGAAGAGCGGACTGTGGGGCCTTTGTTAGGGCAAGATTCAATTAATAAAGGTTTAAAAGCTAGCCTTATAGGATGCGCTTTGGTTTTTGTTTTTATGGCGCTTTATTATCTGTTAGCTGGTTTAATCAGCGATTTTGCGTTATCGCTTAACCTTTTGATGATTCTAGGAGGCTTAGGATTACTTCCAATTTTATTTCCAGGAGTTTCTGCAACATTAACACTGCCGGGTATTGCTGGTATGGCTTTGTCTTTAGGTATGGCAGTAGATGCTAACGTTTTGATAAATGAACGAATCAGGGAAGAAATAAAAGCAGGAAAAGCCCTTAGAAGTGCAATTGAGAATGGGTATAGTAGGGCATTTAGCGCTATTTTTGATTCTAATTTAACTACTTTAATAGCTGCGTTTTTCCTTTTTCAATTTGGCACTGGCCCAATCCGCGGTTTTGCTGTAACTTTGACCATAGGTTTAATTTCAAGTATGTTTACTGCAATCGTAGTAACACGTACTATATTTGAAGCTTTGCTGGATTTGGGAATTTTAAAGAAGTCCCTTCCGATGCTGCGTCTTATCGGAGAAACTAAACTGGATTTTATCAGTAAGAGAAGGATTTTCTATTTTATTTCTATTCTTGTTATTGCCATTGGATTGATATCATATTTTAAGAAAGGTAAAGAAGCCTATGGTATTGATTTTGTAGGTGGCCAGTTACAAGAATACATGTTTAAAAATACGCCGGATATTGATAAGGTGCGCAAGGTCCTAAAAGATATTAATTTAGGGGACGCTTCAATTCAGCAATTTAAGGATAATCCACGCGCAGTATTAATCAGGACTTCAGAAGATAAGAATCAGGTATTAACTGATAAACTAAAACAAGTATTTCCTGAGCAAGATATTCAGATTTTGCGTATCGAGCGTGTTGGCCCGGTTGCAGGGTCCCATTTAAAAACAAAGGCGATTCATGCTTTAATTTGGGCGCTATTGGGAATATTGATTTATGTTGCCTTAAGGTTTAAACATTTTAACTTTGCAATTGCCGGTGTGATTGCGCTTTTGCACGACGTTGTAGTCACTTTGGGATTCTTAGCATTGACTAATAGGCAAATTGATTTGTTAAGTGTAACTGCTTTCTTGACCATTGCAGGTTATTCTATTAATGATACAATTGTAATTTATGATAGAGTAAGGGAAAATTCGCGGATGTTAAGAAAGTTAAGCTTGTATGAGTTAATTAATTTAAGTGTTAATCAGATGTTAGGAAGGACAATTCTCACATCCGGGGTTACTTTGCTAGTGGTTCTTTCGATTTTGTTATTCGGCGGTGAGGTTTTGAGTAATTTTGCATTTGCGCTTTTTGTAGGGTTTATTTCCGGTGTTTACTCAACAGTTTTCATTGCCTCGCCATTAGTGCTTGCCTGGAGCCGCAAAGGCTCAAGATAGAAGATATTTTTATGCGGCTCTTGCCTAAAAGATTACTTTTTAGATAAGAGCCGCAGTTAATTTATAATGTTCAAATCCCTAAAAGTTTATCTTGGTTTAGAAATTCAGCTAGATCGCTTTCTTAGTGATTTAATAAATTTTGGATATCGCCATCATGACCGTGCCGAGTCTGAAGGCGATTTCTCGCGCCGTGGCGGGATTATAGATATTTTCCCCAATTCTTTTGAATTACCCATCCGTATTGAATTAGACAATAACAAGATTGCTTCAATTAAAACATTTAATTCTCAGACTGGTGAGGCGCTTTGGGAACATAGAATGGTAATTATTCTGCCGATTAAAAAGGTAGCGGCTAAGCCGGTAGTTTTTAGCGAGGAGTTTCCTCTGTCTAATTTTGTTGACCTTAAGTCTGGCGATTATGTTGTGCATAATCAATACGGAATTGGGCGTTTTTTAGGTATAGAAAAGATTAAGATTAAAGATAAGCCGAAAGATCATCTGGTAATTGAGTATGACGAACAGGAAAAGCTTTATGTTCCAGTTGATTCTATGAACCTTGTGCAGAAGTATATTGCATTTCATACCAGGCGGCCCAAGTTATACAGGTTAGGCAGTAAAGAATGGCAAAGGACAAAAGAGAGGGCAAAAAAGGGCATACAAAAATTAGCCTGGGAGCTATTAAGCTTGCAGGCAATGCGCATGAGTTCTGGGGGATTTGCATATTCTAGTGATGTGGATTGGCAAGGAGAGTTTGAGGCAACATTTCCTTATAAAGAAACTCCTGACCAGGTTAAGGCTTGTTTTGAGGTAAAGAACGACATGCAGTCGGATAAGCCCATGGATAGATTATTATGTGGAGATGTTGGTTATGGTAAGACCGAAGTAGCCATGCGTGCTGCTTTTAAAGCGGTAATGGATAATAAGCAGGTGGCTTATTTAGTGCCTACAACTATTTTGGCTGAACAGCATTTTAATAATTTTAGGCAAAGGCTCAAGGATTTCCCAGTTAATGTGCAGTTACTTTGTCGTTTTCAAACACAGGCAGAGCAAAGAACAATTGTTAAATCAGCTGCCCAAGGAGCAGTTGATATATTGATTGGTACACATCGCTTGCTTTCTGATGATGTTGTGTTTAAAGATTTGGGGTTGATGATAATTGACGAGGAGCAAAGATTTGGGGTTAAGGCAAAGGAAAAATTAAAGAAATTTAGGCTAACAATAGACGTGCTTACTTTAACTGCAACTCCTATACCGCGAACGCTCTATATGAGTTTGATGGGGGCAAGGGATTTGTCTGTAATTAATACGCCGCCTCAAAATAGATTGCCAATTAAGACCATTGTGGTAGAATATGATGACGATTTAGTTAAGCAAGCGATTATGCGTGAATTATCAAGAAAAGGGCAGGTTTTCTTTCTGCATAATCGAGTGGAAGATATTGACAAGGTTAAAGATAAATTGATGCGGATATTGCCTAGTGGTGTAAGGCTCTCTACTGCTCACGGCCAAATGCACCCAAAAGAACTTGAAAAGGTAATGTCTGAATTTATGCAAGGCTCAATTGATTGTTTGGTTTGTACCATGATTATTGAGTCAGGCATTGATATTCCAAACGTAAATACAATTATTGTGCATAATGCACATATGTTTGGGCTCTCTGATTTGCATCAGCTGCGTGGCAGGGTGGGCAGATTTGATCGGCCAGCATATGCATATCTCATGCTTCCAAAGAATTTAGTTTTAGAGCAGGATGCTAGAAGAAGAATGAATGCCATTAGCGAGAATTCTTTTCTTGGCGCAGGCTTTAACATAGCTATGGAAGATTTAGAGATTAGAGGAGCAGGTAATTTGCTTGGCATTGAGCAGCACGGATTTATTTCTGCAGTGGGGTTTGATTTGTATTGCCGTCTCTTGAGGGAAGCAATTGGCAACTTTAAGAAAGCAGGTTTACTGAGTCACCGATAAATAATGGATACATTGGCTGAACTGATTTTGGAGCGAGACAAGGAACAAGGACGCAGACGTAGTCAACGTACTACGTCAAGGACGAGTGACGCAGTCACAGCCCAAAATCAGTCAGCCCAAGCTATATACATAGAGGGGGAAGCCCGTCTTTCGGCCGTCTGCGGCGTTGCTCCTTCTTGGCGTAGTGCATTGACTACGCCTTCGTCGTCGCGCCTTGCATACGGCCTAAAGACGGGCTTCCAATGTGCCCATTATTTATCGGAGGCTCAGTATTATAAATGAAAAGAATAATTAAGAAGTATTTATTAATCTTAGTAGCGGCTCTTCCTATATATAATATTTTAGCTGTAAACGCTCCTCTTTATGCCCAAGATAAAATTATTGCCATTGTTAATGATGACTGCATTACACAAAAGGATTTAAATGATTTTAGTAATTTTATGCGTCTGCAATTGTCACAGCAGTATCATGGAGAAGAATTAGAAGAAAAGATTCAGTCTATGAAATTGGATTTGTTAAACAAATTGATTGAGGATCGCTTAATGCTCCAGGCTGCAAAGAAAAAGAATATTAAGGCTGAAGAATCAAGAATTAAGGGTAAGTTAAATGAGATTAAGGCGCGTTATCCATCAGAGACGGAGTTTCAGAGGGATTTGGCTAAACAGGGGCTTGTTCCCGGTGATTTAGAGGCTCGGATTCGGGATCAGCTGTTAATGTTTCTAGTTTTAAATGAAGAGATCCGCAGTAAAATTATTGTCCGTCCTGAGGAAGTAACTAGTTTTTATGAAAAGCATAAGGCAGAAATCTCTGCCCCTGAGCAAAGAGAAGTAACGGTAATTGCTCTGGATAACAAAGATATGGCTGACGCGGTTTCGTATAATCTTAGAATTGGCCAGAAAACCGAAGATTTAGCCACTCGCTATCCCATGACTATAAATCAAATTAAGGCTGTAAAGGGGCAAGATTTAAGAAAAGAGATTGAAGAAGTAGTTTTTAAGATGGGAATTAATGAAGTTTCTAATCCAGTTAAAATGGATGATAAGTTTTATGTTTTTAAACTGGATAACATTATTGGCGCGCAACAGTTATCTTTGACTGATGCCCAAGAAAGAGTAAATCAGGCTATTTTTGACCAGAAGATTAACGAAAAAACCAAAAGTTGGTTAGATGATCTTAAAAAGAACTCCTATATCAAAATCCTGCAGGATTAAGGTTGGTATAACCCTGGGGGATCCTTCCGGAATTGGCCCTGCAATTATCCTAAAAGCAACGCAAGAGCTAAAAAATTATGCTGATATTGTCGTTATTGGGGATGGGTTTGTTTTAAAAAAAGCAGGCCTGAAATTACGATCTTTGAATTTTAGATTGATAGATTTGCAGAATGTTAGACAAGAAGGTTTTAAATTTGGGCACATTAAAGCTGAATATGGCCGAGCGGCAATTGAATATCTGGATCAGGCAATGCGCCTACTTAAAGATAAAGAAATTGATTGTTTAGTTACTTGTCCAATTTCAAAGCAAGCGATTAAGTTGGCTGGTTGTTCTTATTCTGGGCATACTGAGTATTTAATGCAAAAGACAGCTTCTAAAAATGTTTTAATGATGCTTTTAAACGAAAAATTAAGATTTAGCCTTTTAACAAGGCATATACCTTTAAAAAAAGTATCTTCAGCCTTGACTAAGCAGGAAATGACTGGAAACATCACTTTGGTTATTCAGGGGCTTAAGAAGTTATTTGGTATTAAACTGCCCAGGTTAGTGGTTTGCGGACTAAATCCTCATGCCTCAGATGCCGGTATTATCGGCCAGGAAGAAGAAAAGTTGATTAGGCCAGTTTTACAGGGTTTAAGAAAGCAGTTTAATTTTTCTATTGATGGGCCTATGTCAGCAGACATTGCTATTCAAAAAGCATATCAGAATAAATATGATTGTGTGATAGCTATGTATCATGATCAGGCGCTAATTCCTTTAAAATTAATAAGTCCTCAGACAGGGGTTAACTTGACCATTGGACTTCCATTTGTGCGGACTTCGCCACTACATGGAACCGCCTTTGATGTTGCGGGTAACTATAAAAAAGCAGATCCGAGCTCTTTAATCGCAGCGATCAAGCTTGCCGTAGAATGTACAAAAAACCAAAAAAAAGATTAGGGCAAAATTTTCTGATTGATAAGAATATTTTGCAGAAAATATCCAGTGCTTCTAATATTACAAGTCCTGATATTATTGTAGAAATCGGCCCGGGAAACGGTGAATTGACAAGTTTTCTTGTCGCTTTTCCAGAGAAGATTTATGCCATTGAAAAAGACAAGGATTTGATTCAAGAATTAAAAAATAAATTTTCCGGATGTAGGAATTTAGAAATTATTAATCAAGATATTTTAAAAGTTAATCTAAAAGAAATTTTCGATAGGCATGCTAAGAAAATAAAAATAATAGGAAATATTCCTTATAACATAAGCAGCCCTATAATTGAATTTGTAATTAAAAATCGCGAGTTTATTGATATTGCTTTGTTTACTGTGCAAAAAGAATTTGCTCAAAGATTAACTGCTTTGTCTGGGTCAAAGTTATATGGCTCATTAAGCTGTTTTCTGCAATATTACGCAAGCGCTGTTGTTGTTTTTCAAATAAGCCGTAGTTGTTTCCGCCCAGCTCCAAAAGTTGACTCAAGTTTTATTAGAGTAGATTTTAAAAAGGAACTGCCGCTAAATCAGCAGGCTGAAGAAAAATTCTTTGAATTGACCCGTAGTTCTTTTAATCAGAGAAGAAAGACCTTGCGAAATAGTTTATCAAAGGTGATTTCACAGGATTTACTGGAAGAATTTTTCAAAATCACTAAATTAGACCGGAATATTCGTCCTGAGAAGATGACCATTGAAAACTATTTGTCTTTAACCAGGTTAGTAATGTCAAAAAAATATTAAAAAAAGTCTTGACATTGTTAACATCATAATATATACTTTTGTTTTACAATTTTCCCATTAATCTGATTTTCGGGTAAATCCATAAAAACATCAGAAGAGTAGCAAAGAATTTCGGGTGAAATTCTTGGGGGAGAGTTTTTTGTTTTATGAAAAAACAATTATCCGATTGAGCGAAACCAATTCGCTGGAGTAGCTCAGTTGGTAGAGCACGTCCTTGGTAAGGACGGGGTCACGGGTTCAATTCCCGTCTCCAGCTTTTAACTAAAAGAAATTGAGTGATCAAAGATGCGTGAAACAATCACTTTAGAATGTACGGTTTGTAAAAACAAAAATTACACGACGACTCGTAACAAAAAGAAGCATCAGGACAGGTTGGAAATAAAGAAATTTTGTAAAACCTGCCGCAAGCACACCCCGCATAAAGAAATAAAATAGAATAGGGGCGTCGGTTAATGGCAAACCAACGGTCTCCAAAACCGTGACTGCAGGTTCAAGTCCTGCCGCTCCTGTATAAATGTATTTAAGACAGGGCGGAAGATTGGAGAGATGGTGAAGATTTTTAGCAAAATTATAGGTTTCGTAAAAGAAGTAAAGGCTGAATTAGGTAAAGTAGCCTGGTCCACTAGGCAAGAACTTTTAGGATCAACCGCAGTTGTCATTGTAACTACCTGTATAATGACGCTGTTTGTTTGGGTAATAGATTTAATTTTATCAAAATTTTTAACCATAATGTTGGGATAATGAAAAACTGGTATATCGTTCATACGCAAACAGGCTTAGAAGATAAAGTAAAAGTTGCACTTGAGAAAATGATTGCTCCTGAAAATGAAGAAAGCTTCATTTTTCAGGTAATTATTCCTACCGAACAGGTTTCAGAGGTTCGTTCCGGAAAGAAAAAAATATCACAAAGAAAATTTTTTCCTGGCTATATTTTGGTTGAAATGGATTTAACTGAAGCCAGCTATTTATATGTCAAAAACATCCACGGTGTTACTGGTTTTATCGGGCCAGGCAAAAAGCCGATGCCTTTACCAAAA
>JACROS010000028.1 GCA_016214325.1 Candidatus Omnitrophota bacterium
AATGTCGCAGTAGTTGATGCTGTTGGAGCAAGCCCTAAAGGGCAGGCTTCTTTTTTTACTGAAACATCCAAAACCACATCGCTATATTTTGCTAAAACTGACTTTACATTGCCGGTTAAAGAAATAATCTTTGAACCAATCTTTTTTAAAAGTGGTAGAAGCTGGCGCATCTCCTCGGTTGATCCGCTGTTAGAAAGAATAACCACAATATCTTCAGAAGTAACCTTACCCAAATCACCATGAATTGCCTCAGCAGTATGTAAAAATAAACTCGGGGTCCCGGTAGAAGCCAAAGTAGCAGAAAATTTCTCAGCTATAATCCCTGTCTTTCCCATGCCGCTAACCACAACCCTGCCCTTGGTTTTAAGAATTAACTCCACAGCCTTAACAAAATCAGGCCCAATACGCGATTTTAAATTCTTAATTGCCTCAGCTTCAATATCTAAAACTTCTTTTGCACGTTTGAGCAAATTTGTCTTCATAAAGCTTCCTTAATTTTCTTTACCTGTTTTAAAAGCCTCTCCAGCTCTTTATAGTTAATCATATTGGGCCCATCACAAAGCGCCTGCGCCGGATCCGGATGCACCTCAAGAAACAAACCGTCGCAGCCAAAAGCAACTGCTGCGCGCGATAAACCTTCAACAAACTCTTTCTGTCCGCCGGAACATCCACCTTTTGCCCCAGGAAGCTGCACGCTGTGCGTAGCATCATAAATAACAGGATATCCAAAATCACTCATAATTTTAAGACTGCGAAAATCAGTAACCAGATTATTATAACCAAAACAAAATCCGCGTTCGGTAATTACAATTTCTTTATTTCCAGTAGATTCTACTTTCTTGATAATTGGCAGAATATCCCACGGAGCAAGAAACTGACCTTTTTTAATATTCACCACTTTGCCGGTGCGCGCAACCGCAAGCACAATATCTGTCTGACGGCATAAAAACGCAGGAATTTGAATAATATCCAAGACTTTTGCTGCTTCTTCAATTTCTTTCTGGCAATGAATATCGCTTAAAATAGAAACATTTAATTTTTGTTTTACTTTATGTAAAACTTCCAGGCCCTTTTTTATCCCCGGCCCACGATACGAATCACCGGAAAGGCGGTTTGCCTTGTCAAAACTAGATTTAAAAATATATGAGATGCCAATCTTTGCGCAAATATCCTGAATCTTTTTAGCAGCTTCCAAACATAAGCTCTCATATTCAATAACGCACGGCCCGGCAATTAATACAATAGGTGCATTACCGCCGATTTTGATTTTTCCGACCTTGATTTCCTTTGTCATCTTAGATATTCTTTAACTCTCTCTAAATCCTCAGGTGTATCTACGCCAAAAGTATCATATTTTGTTTCAATTACTTTTATCTTAAATCCCTCCTCAAGCACCCTTAACTGCTCAAGACATTCTGTTTTCTCAAGACGAGAAACCGGAAGGTTCTTAAAAGTAAACAAGAAATCCTTAGTATAGCCATACAACCCAATATGCTTATAATACACCGGATTTTTTACATCCGAGTTAACTGCCTGATAAGGGATACTTGCACGAGAAAAATATAAAGCGAAATTATTTTTATCCACTACCACCTTAACCACATGTGGATCATTAATTAGCTGAGAATCTTCAATCTTCTTCATCAATGTGGCCATGCCTACCTTTGGATTATCCAGCAAAGCCTGTGCCACACTATCAATCATCATCGGATGAATCAATGGCTCATCACCCTGAATATTAATAATAATCTTAACATCCAGAGGATTCACTACTTCTGCGATTCTGTCGCTTCCACAAGCATGCCCTTTTACAGTAAGAGCAACTTTAGCACCAAATTCTTTGGCGACACTTGCAACCCGCTCATCATCACAAGCAATAATTAAATCATCTAATAATCTTGCCTGCTTGGCGCGCTCCCAGACATGCTGAATCATGGGCTTGCCTAAAATATCAGCCAGAACTTTTCCCTCAAACCTTGTAGATGAATATCTCGCCGGAATTACTCCGATTACATCAACTTTTTCCATATATCTTCCCTAACAATTCTTTTCGGCTAGTTACTGCCGTGCCAACTTTACCGACAACAATTCCTGCGGCAAAATTAGCAATATGTGCCGCTTCTAACTTATTAGCACCCGCGCAAAGGCCCAAAGTAAATGTGCCAATCACAGTATCTCCTGCTCCAGAAACATCAAAAACTTCCTGGGCTACTGTGGGAATATGTGTCATACAGCCGTTTTTCTCAAACAGCTTCATTCCATTCTCTCCCAAAGTAACTAAAATTGAATCTAAAGACAAATAATCCAAAACTTCCCGAGCAGCCAAATCAATATCTTTATCCGAAAATAATTTATCAGTATTAATTTTAAAACGATTGCTCGTGTCCTTAATCTTTAAATTTCTAACGGCATTCTCCAGCTCTTTACGATTTGGCGTTATCGAGGTGACTCCACGATAATACTGGAAATGCTCCTCTTTTGGATCAACTGTAACAATTTTGTTCAACTTATGCGCCAAAGCAACGATCTCCGACAAAAGCTCTTTATTAATTACACCCTTGCCATAATCTTCTATGATAACTGCATCATAATTTTTAAGATTTTTATTTATAAACTCAGCAATTTTATTATTAAGGCTGTCTGTTAAAGGCTCACGATTCTCCCAATCAACTCTAACTACCTGCTGATGGCCGGCAATAACACGAGTTTTTAAAATAGTGCAACGGGATTGCTCCAAAAAGATACCTTTTGCGTCAATTTTTCTCTTTTTAAGTTCTCCCAAAAGAATTTTCGCATGATCGTCTTTGCCTAAAACACCCACCAAAGTAACATTGCCTTCTAAAGCACTGATATTATTTGCAACAT
>JACROS010000007.1 GCA_016214325.1 Candidatus Omnitrophota bacterium
CCAGAAGGCCAAGAAGGAAAACAAGCAGGTTATGGCTTTGACCTAGTTAAACTTGAACAACAAACCAATAAATACTCAAGAAGCTATATACCTGCTAAATACAGAACCAAGGTTACTGCTATAGAAGGGGAGTTTGATGTAGTAAAATACAGCGAAAACTCCGGCCCAGATTACAAGAGTAAAACTATATTAAAACAAGGCGAAAGCCTGGTTATTGAGTAGCTTCTTGTTTCTTTTTTTCTTTTTCAAGACGAGCTTTTTCTTTTTTTAGCCTGCATTCTTCCTGCTTTTTTTCTTTTTCAATCCTAGCCTGCTCTATTTTGGCTTTACGTTCAGCTTCTTTACGCGCTAGCTCTTGCTGACGCTTTACCTCTGCTTCAACTTTTGCTTTTTCTTTAGCCTCGAGCTCTGCCTGTTTCTTTTCTTCTAGTGCCTTTTGCTGAGCAGCACGCTCTTCTTCTTTTCTTTGTTTCTCTATTTTAGCCTGCTCTATTTTCTGCTGGCGCTCTTGTTCACGACGAGATAATTCTTCTTGATGTTTTGCCTGCGCTTCAGCCTGTGTTTTTTTCTTTGCCTCAAGTTCTGCCTGCTTTTTCTCTTCGGCAGCTTTCTTTCTAGAAGCAGCCTCTTCTTCACATTTTTGTTTCTCAAGACGCTTCTGCTCTTCTTGTTTTGCACGCTCTTCTTCCAATGCTTTTTTCTCAGCTTCTTTTATATACCCCAACATTTCAGGATCCTTAGTAATTCCCACCGCCTCATTCCAAACAGCGCGCGCTTCTTCAAGCTGACCTTGCTGATAAAGCTGATTTCCTTTATTAAAGAGCTCTTTTACCTTTACTTCGCGTTCTTGATTACGTTTTAAAACTTCTTGTTTCTTGATTTGGGCATCAACTTTCTTAATATTCGCCTCGGCCTCTTTAATCAACTGCTTTAAATTCATGGAATATTCAGGCATAGACTGTTCCAAAACACCAGTCTGCACAGTTTCACTTTCTTTAGCCTTAACCTCGTCGGCAACAACTGCATTATCAGTTGTATTAGAAGTTTCTTGACTGACAGCAGTTGTTTCTTGAGCCTTAGCTAAGTTTACTGCCGATAAAAACAAACTAGTGAATACAACTAATAAAACAAAATTAAAGCGAGCCTTCATTTAATCCTCCTTTAAAGAAGTAGTAAATAATTCCGATAAATCCTCATTTTCCTTAATCCTTGTGACAATTTTCTTTACCATTCTTTTTGCATCCACATAACTAATTCTTTCCCAATCAGGATAGCACTGGCTAATTGCCTCTTTTATAGAGGTAGCTTTTGTAGAAACAATTTTCTGATTGGAAATAAAACTAAAATATTTTCCTTGCTTAAAAATACACAGTGCATGAGACTGTGCAATACTCCTAAACTTAACTACCAAAATCTCACCCTTAAACCCCAAATCCTTAAGAATTTTCTGGCTGATAATCGCG
Source organism: Candidatus Omnitrophota bacterium (assembly GCA_016214325.1). Classification (GTDB taxonomy): domain Bacteria; phylum Omnitrophota; class Gorgyraeia; order Gygaellales; family Profunditerraquicolaceae; genus JACROS01. The sequence continues at coordinate 1,464 of JACROS010000007.1, forward strand.
AAATCCTCGCAATCTCCCTGTTTTAATTTAAAGGTTTCTTCTGCGCTCTGCCACTGATCAGGCATTTCAGTGCGGTATTTAAACTCTTTCACAAGCCATCCAGCTAATTGCTGTGGAGAATGTATCCCTAGAGAAAAGGCATCTAGATTAGATGCTAAAACAGTATTTGAAAAAACCAATAAACCAAATAGCAGAAATAAACAAATTTTTTTCATCTTAATATTCCAGCACCAATTCCTTTGGTTTTGCCTGATCAATTATTTTCTGCCAAAGCTGTTTTGCTTCAATAACATTACCTGCTTTATATTTTTCAAGTGCCAACTTATTTAAATCTCTTAATTCTTTTTCCTGCGTAAAACAAGAACGCACATATTCTTCTACCTGGGCATACAAAGAATCTGCAGTATCCGTGCTCATTTGATAATACTCTTTTGCCTCTTTAAGTTTTCCCAGAGAAGAATATTGTTTTGCTAAATTAAAGTTATTAAGAATATTCATTCTTAAGCGGCTGTCAAAACGGATATACTCTTTGTTTAAAATATCCCACGCCCACTTACTTATATTTATTTCCTGCTTCATCTTTTGAATACGCTCAAGCTCTTCCGGAAGTTTTTCCTGTACATCTACAGAAAAATGAAAACGCGAATGCCCGGCTTCCGTTATGCTTGGGTCTCCGACGGGAAATCCCCATTCCAGGCGAAGAAGTGCTTGATTATATAACCGAAATCTCAAACCTGCACCCACACCTACAAAATTAACTTCTTTTTTATCCGTTGCCAATGCTCCCCTGCGGTCCCCCCAGCCATAATCAGTAAAAAACACAAGAGTAGTCTGATCCTTAAGTGGTGCCTCAGCATATGGAAGGCGTAAACTAACAGGAATAAAAAAACTGGGAACCAATAATGGGGCAATAGAAGTTACACTACTGAATCCTCGCTGAATAAAATTACCGCCAAGGCTAAAAATACGCAGGCGGTCACGATTATCTACGCCGGAATTTTCTCGAGTAGTCTTATCCTTTGCATCAAAACCAAAATAAGCCTCACCTAGATACTCATCCTTTTTATAAATATCCTGATGCACAGACCAGCTATAATTATAAGCGAGTGAATTTAAACCATAGGCGGCAAATTCTTTTTTAGGGACCGACTTGCTGCGGCTAAAACCATAAAGAAGCGATGTGCCTACAGGACTAATTGGCACAGAATGATACGCATAAACACCATTAAATGCCTGGCCAAAAGTGTATCCGCCTAAAAGCGTATCATCAAGGCCAAGAAAATTATTATGCCTAAATCCTGTGCCAATACGCGATTTTCCTGTGGCAACAGTCCCTTCATTATCAAAAGAAGCAGTAGCATGAAGAGGAAAATGCGTATCCGCAGTTAAAACCACATCGGTCGTACCGGGCTTTGTGCCAGCACGCAAAGCCGCTTTTACTGTGCGGTCAGGATTCTTATTCATCATCTGAATACTACGGGAAATCAAATCATATTGAATAATTTTATTCTCTGGAACGCGCCAATAATATTTAAGCCGCTCAGAATTAAAAAACCTTTGCTCCTGAATTTGCAATTTTCCCATCCGAGCCTCGACTACTTGCATGTTAACTGCCCCATCCTTAACTTCTTGTACCGGCAAAAACACCGCCGAGATAATGCCGCGCCTTAAATATTCACGCTCAATTTCTTTGGCAATATTCTCAAGCATGGAGATAGAAAGCTCTTGATTCTCATATTTGGAAATAATAAACGAAAAATCTGAGGAGGGAAAACTTTCACAACCAACTAAATTTATTTTCTTTACCAAGAATCTTTTTTCGTCTTTTGGAACCGGAACATCTTTAGGAGTAATTTCTGCCGGCTTTTTGGGCACACGCCGAAGCTTCTCTTCAATCTTTTCTTGCTGCTGCCCCATAAGATCAGTTTCACGTGTTGCCCTTTCCACATCTGTCCGTGATTGACAATAAGCTGAGTGGACGAAGCCTAGGCTAAACAACGCAACAAAAGCTAAATTAATTATTCTTGTTCTTTTTTTCATTTCTCTCCTGTTAAATGTGTATTTTAATTCCATATCAAGCCTTTGTCAACTATTTATTGCCTCTTATGCAATTTAAATAAAATATCTGTTAGTTGTTGCAAGATAAGCAATTAAAAGATTGATTTCAACACAAAATTAAGGTATACTTTAGTAGATATATAATCAATTTATAAGGAGGTGAGAAACATGAAGAGATTGTTTTTATTAATCTGTGTCACGGTTTTAGCGCTAGGATTCTTCTCTTTAACAATGGCTGAAGAAAGCCAGAGAACAGCAGTACTTTCTGATTTTAAAGGCACGGTAGAAGTAAAATCTGCCCAAAATGACTGGATTCCTGCAGCAATGAACATGGTTTTAAAGCAAGGTGATGTGCTTCGCACAAAAAAAGATGCATCAGCAATGCTGCAGCTTGACGGAGCAGACCAAACTGCCACCATTGAAGTCAAAGAAAACAGCCAATTACAGTTAGCAGAAATCCTAGAAAATAAAACCGAACAAACTCAAAGCACATTGCTTGATTTAGCGCTTGGTGAAATCTTAATCAAAGCAAGAAAGTTAAATTCAGAAAAATCAAAGTTTGAAGTTAAAACCCCCACTTCAATCGTCGGGGTACGCGGAACTACATTTTCCGTAGCAGTTGAAGCAGTGGAATAAAATTTTATTATTGCCTTTTTGGGAAACATTTGCAATAGAATAAAATAGCCTTGAAATCAAAAAAGTTTTTCCTCTTTAATGCTTTATTTGCAATTTTAATTGCCTCGGCTATTTTTTTCGTTTCCCAAAAAGGTTTTTTTAACCGCCTAGAATTAGCCAGCCTTGATTTATTTTTTAATCTAAAAAAAGCTACCCACGCTAATCCAAAAATTATTATTGTAGAAATTACTGACGCGGATGTCGCTAGTATCGGCAATTGGCCATGGCAGCGCTCGTGGCATGCAGCCATGGCGCGCGCACTTACTAGCTTGGGGGCAAAATTTGTTTATTTTGATTTTATTTTAGCTGAAGCCTCATCTCCAGAAGGAGATGTTCTTTTTGAAAGAGAGCTTCAAAGTAACAAAAATATTTATCTTCCCTTTGCCTTCACAACCATCCCATACGATTACAAGAAGGCGATCCTTCCCTATAAAAATTTTCTTGATAACGCCGGAGGAATCGGAGCAATAAATATTCTACCTGACGGCGACGGAGCCATCAGAAGAATTCCTCTTATTTTTCTTGCCAATGGGAAAATTTACCCGCACATTGCTTTTAAATTAGCTGCTGATTATTTAGGAATGCACATTAAGAATGTCACTGTGGATAGCCTTATTTTGTCTAACGGTATTCAAAATTTAAACATTCCTATTCTTCCAAAAGAAACCATGCTCCTAAACTGGATGGGTAAATGGGGAACAACTTTTAAACACTATAGTTTTCTAGACGTTTTAGCCGCTTACAAAGACGTGCAGGATAAAATACAACCAAAAATAAACATTAACGATTTTAAAAACAGCCTTTGCATTGTTGCAGTAGGAGCAGTCGGTCTGGTTGACATTAAAGCTATGCCGCTTGAGCCGGTATACCCAGGAGTAGGCGTATTGGCGACTACAATCAGCAACATTATTGATAAAAAATTCTTTTTTTACCCTCCTCTATGGGTAAACATGCTTATTCTTTACATCCTAAGCCTTGTTCCATTATTTATCGTCCAAGGAGAAAGGCCTCTTAGGGAAACCATCCAGCTTTTTTCTATAATCGGAATTTATTTTGCCGTTAACTTTATCCTCTTTCAAAATAGAATTATTATTAATTTCTCTTATCCTCTTGTTGGCCTTGTGACAAATTATTTATTCTTCGGCACATATAATTTTCTCCGCGTTTCCATGGAAAAACAAACATTCTTTAAGATGTCAGTTACCGACGGGCTTACGGGATTATTTAATATCAGTTATTTTAAAATCCTGCTTGAAACCGAAATCATCCTTACAAAATCAAACCCAAATAACACTTTTTGTATATTAATGGCAGATGTCGACCACTTTAAAAACTTTAATGACACTTACGGCCATCAAACAGGCGACATTGTGCTCAAAGAAACTGCAAATGTAATCAAAAATTCTGTGCGCTCTACCGACGTAGTCGCCCGTTATGGAGGAGAAGAAATGATTGTGTTGTTACGAGGCGCTTCTTTAAGATTTGGCTTAAGCGTTGCCGAAAAAATAAGGCGGGCAATAGAAAATAATCCTGTCAGAATCCATGAAACTGTTCATCATGTTGAAATGAGCCTAGGCGTGGCTGTATTTAAATCAAAAGACGATATTGATACGGTCATAAAACGAGCAGATGAAGGCCTGTATATGGCCAAGAAAACCGGCAGAAACCGCGTCTCTACCATGGAAGACGCCAGCTAACTCATTTCCTCAAGCGGCAAAACAAACGCCTTAATTCCTTCTTTACCCAGTTTTTTACGTAACTCTACCACACCAGATGTAATTTGCTTTGATTGATCCTCGCTACAAGCCACATATAAGATATTATTTCTACCCGGCCAAATATCATTACCGAAATGAATTCCGGATGATTGCCCACTCCCAAAAACACCATTAAGCTTAGTATAGTATTTCAAACCACACTGCCCTAAGAGCTCCATTGCCTCAAAATCCAAGGCTTCATTATAAACAATTAACACCATTTTCATAATCATATTAAACTGGCTTTATGCCACTACTGAGCCTCCGATAAATAATGGGCACATTGGAAGCCCGGATTTAGGCCGTATGCAAGGCGCGACGACGAAGGCGTAGTCAATGCACTACGCCGAGGAGGAGCAACGCCGCAGACGGCCGAAAGACGGGCTTCCCCCTCTATGTATATAGCTTGGGCTGACTGATTTTGGGCTACAACTGCGTCACTCGTCCTTGACGTAGTGCTATGACTACGTCTGCGTCCTCGTTCCTTGTTTCGCTCCAAAATCAGTTCAGCCAATGTATCCATTATTTATCGGTGGCTCAGTAATTTTGATTTCCTGTGAAACACTGCATATACAGTAGGCACAAAAAGCATTGTAATTAAAGTAGATACGGTTAAACCACCAATCATGGTAATACCCAAAGGCTGCCAAACTTCTGAGCCTTCTCCACGCGATAGAGCCAAAGGAAGTAAACCTACAAGTGTTGTAATCGTAGTCATCAACACAGGACGCAAACGTTCTTTCCCCCCCACAGTTACTGCCTCGAACATGCTCATTCCTCGCGCGCGTAAAATCTGGATATAGCTGATTAAAACAATTGCATTATTAACTACAATCCCCATCAGCATAACTATCCCTAAAAATGTAATTACACTAAGCGTTGTTCCTGTAAGTAAAAAACCAAAAATTACCCCAATAAAAGTAAAAGGAATTGAAAACATAACTATAAACGGATCCAGTAACGACTCAAATTGAGCAGCCATAACCATATAAACCAAACATATTCCTAATATCAATAAAAGCAGCAAATCCCTAAATGCCTTTCTTTGCTCTTCTGCTTCTCCTCCAATATTAATACTGATATCTCCAGGCAAAGTAATCTTCTTAAGATCTTTTTCTAAATCTTCCAGGATTTTTCCTGACGAGCGCCGGTAAGTATTGCACTCAACCCTCACTACTCTCTCGCGGTTCTTGCGCTCAATTTCCTCCGGACTGCTTGATTCATAAATACGCGCGATATTACTTAAATTTATTTGATTTCTTTTAACGCCCTTTAACGCCCAGCTTTGCTCCAGCGGTTCAAATGAAGTATACTCCTCCGGTAAAGGAGCCATAATAGAAAGATTCTCAATATCTTCTATTTTCTGGCGAGAGGCATCCTCAAGGCGAACATAAATATCATACGTCTTTCCTTTTTCACGATACTTTGTAGCAGTAGATCCTTGAATGGATGACTTTAAGGTATCTGCCACCACCTGCATATTAAGCCCCAAGCTTGCTGCCTTCTCGCGGTTTAATTCAATCTTTATTTCTGGCCGCCTATCTTCACGAGAGATTGTCGCATCTACTGCCCCGGGAATTCTCTCAAGCATTCCTTTTATTTTTAAGGCTACAGCATCGGTATCCTCAAAAGAATGCCCAATGACTTCCACCTGAATGGCTTTTCCGCCTGCACCAGTAATCAAACGGCCCAACGGGCTTCCGGTGGCAACATCTGCTTTTAGAATCCCGGGGATATTATTAATCTTCTTACGCACCTCCTGAGCAACTTCTTTTACGCCACGCTTCCTCTTATCCTTAGGCACCAGCTTTGCTCCAGCAGAAGTAATATGAGTGCCGGAAGCCTGGCCCATTCTTCTGCCCATACCGGTTGATTCACCGCTTCTCACAAAAGATATGCGCATTTCCGGAACATCATCCTTAAAAATATCTTCTATTTTTTTTGCTACTTTATCAGTTTCCTCAAGCCTCGTTCCAATAGGTAAATGCGCAGTAATCCGCAGGTCGCCTGTATCTTCCTCGGGAATGAATTCATTGCCCACAAAACGGGCCATAAATAAACTAGCAATAAATGCCAGGGTAAAGCTGATAATCACAAGTTTTTTATGACGCAGACAAAACCCCAGCTGACGAGAATAAAAATTCTCCCAAGAGCTGAACCATTTCTCTGATATTGCATAGAATCTGGAAAATATCCCATTTTTTTGCTGTCCATTATTTACCCTTAACCACTTTGCACAAAGCATCGGGCTAAAAGTAACCGCAGTAAAAAGAGAGGCAATCAAAGTAACTGTTACTACCACTGCCAGCTGACCAAACATAATTCCTACAACTCCAGGGATAAACAACATCGGTAAAAATACAACTACGGTAGTAAAAGTTGACGCGGCAATAGCAAGAAACATTTCAGATGTGCCAAAGATTGCTGCTTCCTGAGGACGATTCCCTCTAGACATCCGGCGATGAATATTGTCCACCACCACAATTGCATTATCTACCACCATGCCCGAAGCAATGGCTACTGAAGAAAGGCTGATAGTATTAATGGTATTACCCGTCAAAAATAAATAGATGAAACTGACTAACAGTGAAAATGGAATGGTTAAAGCAACAATCATACTCGGAGCAAACTGCCGTAGAAAAAACCAAACCACAAGAATGACCAGAAAAACCGCAAAACCAAGCGATTCCTTTAAAGTCTTGATTGAGCTAATAATATCATGGGAACTATCGAAAATAATATTAAGCTTGACATCTGCGGGAAGAGTTTTCTCAAGTTGGGACAATTTCTTCTTCACTCTTTCAGCAACCTCAACAGTATTTGTGCCGCTTTGTTTCTGTATAAACATAACCATTCCAGGGTCGCGATTAATTCGCACAATATTAGTAACCTCTTTAAAACTGTCATCAATACGCGCAACATCTTTTAAATAGACTAACTTATTATTGCGTTTTCCTAATATTACATAATTAATTTCATCAGGTGATACGAACTCTCCGGGAAGACGCAGAAAATAATCAGTCAACCCGGATTTCAAATTACCAACGGGCTGAGTAATATTTTCCTGTTTCAAAACATTTTCTATATCCAGTATTGAAAACCCATATCCTTCAAGGCGCTGACGGTCAAGCCAGATATTAATCTGGCGCTCCAGCCCTCCCTGAAGCTGAACCGTACCTACTCCAGGGAGCTGCCTTAAGGCGTCACCAACTCTTTTATCAATTAAATCATACAACCCGGGATATGATTGCTTCGCAGTTATTCCGACATAAAGTATAGGAATGTTTGAAGTATTAAATTTAAAGATATAAGGATTGTCCATTTCATCCGGAATATCCGGCAAGGCCTGTTTGGCCATTTCAATCCTGTCACGCACATCGTTTGAGGCAGCATCCAGGTTTGTCCCCCAGATAAACTTTAAATTAACTACTGACATCCCTTCGGATGAAAATGAAGTTATTTTTTCAAGCCCAGGGGTAGTTGCCAACTGATTCTCTAATTCTTCGGTTACCCTGATTTCTACATCCTCAGGGCTTGCTCCGGGATACCCGGCAATTACTGTTAATATCGGAGGCTCAATCTCAGGCATCATATCAATACCGATCCTTGTCAAACTGTAGAAAGCAAGGATGAGCATCGCCGAGAAAATCATTAAATTAGTTACAGGTTTTTTTACACCAAATTCAGCAATATTCATTTTTTCTCTTCGTCTACTAGCACAGCTGCTCCTTCAAAAAGGCGCTGTTGTCCAACAATCACAATATTTTCAGATCCCTCTAAACCTTTAGTTACCTCATAATACGGCCCTTGGCGGATACCCAAAGAAATCTTTTTTAATACCGCCTTATTGTTCTCAATTACAAAAACATAAATATCCGGCTCTTTACCAAACAATGCTTCTTTTAAGATTACCGGAACATTTTTCTTTTCTTTTATAATTAAAATTACCTTAGCAAACATTCCTGACTTCAAACGATGCCTGGGATTATCTATGGTAATTTCAATAGGCGCAGTGCGCGTGTTTAAATCAACTACCGGGCTAATCTTAGTTACTTTACCTTGAAATTCTTCATCTCCAAAAGCATCCACCTTAATTTTTGCTGCCTGCTCCAAGAAAATACTTCCTAAATATTTCTCAGGTATATCTAAACTTATTTTAACTTTATCCATATCTACAACAAATGCAACCGCAGTTGCAGGAGTTACCTTGGTGCCGATATCCACAAAAACTCTCCCCACCACTCCATTAAGCGGACTTTCAACAGGAGCTTTTTCAAATTTTAAACCCGTCTCGTCGCGATCAATATAAGCAATGGCTTCAAATTTCTTAACCGGGGCATTATATTCTTTTACTTTTTCAATAATCTTTCCGCTTACCTTAGGATAAACCACTGCTTCTTCGTTAGCCTTAATATTGCCCACATAATCAATTGTCTCAGAAATATCCTGTAATTTAACTTTAGATACTTTTACTGGAATCCGTTCAAGCTGGCTTTCTTTTTCCGGAGCTTTCTGACATCCAAAAAGAATTCCTAAAACTAAAATTAAACCAAAAATAATTATTTTATTTTTTCGTTTTGACAACATCACATTCCTCCTATAGCCTTATCAAAATTGCTCTTAGCAATAATATAATCATAAACCGACTGATTCTTTTTAAATACAGAAACTCTGAATTTTAAATCTGCATCATCAAAATCAAGCAAACTGGCAATACCTGCTTGTTTCTGCTTGCCAGTAACATCTAAATTATTTTTATAAAAAACAGCATCTGTTTCCACAGCTTTTATGCCGGCAATGGCATTTTTTAATTCCAAATAGGCGTTTTTAAGCTCAAGAGCAATATCCTTGATTGATTTTTCTTTTAAAAGTTGAGTTTGTTTTAAATCCACAATTGCCTGTTCTACTCTTGCTTTAGTGGCCCA
>JACROS010000025.1 GCA_016214325.1 Candidatus Omnitrophota bacterium
ATACAATAACCGGTAAAATCTTAAATAACCTCACGGCTATTGCGGCAACGCGTGAGGTTATTGAGCAGGCGTATCTGGTGCCGAAATGGGAAGCGAAATTAAGAAGGCAAGCGTTACTGCGTAATACCCACTCCTCAACCGCGATTGAAGGAAATAAATTAAGCCTTGAGCAGGTAGAATCTTTAGCTGATGGCAAAGATGTTATTGCCACGAATAAAGATAAGCAAGAAGTTCTGAATTACATAGAAGCGTTAGAAAAAATTCCCACGCTTGCAGAAAAAGGCAAGATGAAGGTAGCCGATTTATTAAATATCCATAGGGTTATAACCAAAAATGTAATGAACAATACTACTGATTCCGGCATCTTTAGAAATCGACAGGTTTTTGTGGGTAAAAGAATCTTTGACGGCACGACCTTTAAGGAAGTCGTAGAATATATGCCGCCCAAAACAGAAGAAGTACCGCAACTTGTCAAAGAATTTATAGATTGGCTTAATCTTGATAAGATTTGGGAAGCCAATCCAGTTTTAGTGGCAGGCGTTGTTCATTATGAGATAGCAAGAATTCACCCATTTATTGATGGCAACGGTAGGACTGCCCGGTTATTTGCTACGTTAATTCTATACTTAAGCGGTTTTGATCATAGAAGAATTTTTGCTCTGGACGATTATTATGACAGGGATAGGCAGGCATATTACGCTGCCTTAAAGACGGCTCAAACCAGTAATGGAGATATTACACAGTGGCTTGAATATTTTACTGATGGTATACTTTACTCGGTTGAAGAAATCAAGGATGCCGTTTTAAAAGGTAGCTCCAAGAGGAAAAAGGGGCATCCACAAATTGCCCTTACGCCAAAGCAGATGCAGATAGTCGAATTTATCAATGTTAATGGTAAGGTAACGAATAAGGATTTGCAGGGATTGTTTAAAATCTCTGCTCAAGCTATTCATAAAGAATTGGTGAAGTTGGTCGAGTTGAAAGTGATCAAATCCGCAGGTGAAGGCAGGGCATTACATTATATTTTGGTGTAGGAACGTGGTTGTCAATTGCCCGCCGGAAAGCGGCGAGGTCTCGCCAAAGGCGGAGTTGATGATTAGGTTGATGATTAGGTTGATGATTTTAATGCGGTTGGCTACCAAAGAAGTTTGTCTGGTGTCCAGTTCGGGAAGTTGAATTGAATTTCTACTGTTGCAATATCTGTATAACAATGTTATACTTATATTGCAAAAGCACTAGGCCTAATTGGATTGGCCGGTGCGCACTTTCTGTGTTAACACCTAATCCTGTCGGATGGATTAGTGTGCACTTCCTGTGCAAGGAGATGAAGAAATGACGCAATTAAAAGCATTTCGTTTGCCGGCTGGGTTAGTTAATCGGTTAGCTGCATTGGCAAAGGCCACGCATCGCAGTGAAACTTTTTATGTTACTGATGCCTTGGCGCACTATTTAGAAGATTACGCTGATGCACAAATTGCCAAAGATCGTTTTAATGATCCCAAGTCTAGAATTATATCCGGAGCCGAACTAAGGAAGCAGCTCGGTGTATAAGGTTGCCTATCTTAATTCAGTTGAGCAAGACCTTAAGAAACTTGATAAAGCTGTAATTAAAAAGATTCTCAGCCGTATAGAAAATTATCTTGTTAAAGACCCTAAGGGGCTAGGCAAGCCCCTAAAAGGAGAGTTTCAAGGATACTGGCGATACCGCTGGGGTGATTATCGGGTTATCTATAAGATTTCAGAACGAGAAATTTTGATTATTGTTTTGCGTATTAGTAATAGAAAAGATGTTTATAGTTAGCCATAAGGATTTATAATTTAAGTTTAGTTTGGCAGTCGAATAAATTATTAAAAAAAGCATTTGCTTTTTTTCTGAACATAAATAAAATAGTACTAAGAAAATAAACCAGTTTTAATTACTAATAAAATGGAAAGCGTCTTAACTAAAACTGAAACAAAGACAAAATTAAAAGAGAGCCCTTTTTGCTCTGTGCATTTGACGGCGGATTTTATTTCTCCAAAAGTTTTCATAGAGGATGCCCAGGAATTAGAGGATGTCCTTTATGGAGCAGCGCTTGCTGCTAACAATACGCCGCTTAAGGCGGTGGTGCATAAGTTTCCTGTGCAAGGTATAACCGGAGTTATTTTATTGGCAGAATCACATATTTCGGTGCATACTTGGCCTGAGCATGATTATGTGGCCATAGATATTTTTACCTGCGGTGAGAAAACCCAGCCATTAAAGGCCCTGGAGTATTTAAAAAAGAAGTTCCTTCCTGAGAAGGTCAAATTTGAAGAGGTTATAAGAGGAAAAATATGAGCAAAGCCATTTCATTCCCTGTTAAAGAATGGTTTCTGGAGAATTCTTTTCCAGGAGTCAGAAGATGTAAAAGTGATTTGTTCCGGATAGATAAAGAAATCTTTAAAGGTAAAAGCAAATTTCAGGATATCCGTATATTTAAGAGTCCTGGTTTTGGCAGGATGCTTTCTTTAGATAGCATTATTCAGCTTTCAGAAAGCGATGAGTTTATCTACCATGAAATTATTGCCCATGTCCCTCTTTTTTCACACCCTAATCCAAAAAGATTCTTGGTTGTAGGTGGCGGGGATGGCGGCGTTTTGCGTGAGGCAGCAAAACATCCATTAAAAGAAATGTATCAAGTCGAAATTGACCGTCAGATTGTGGAGCTTTCTCAGAAATACCTTCCTTTTATTTCTAAAGGGGCATTTCAGGATAAGCGCCTTAAAATATTTTTTGAAGACGGGTTTAAATTCCTAAGAAGATACAAGAATTTTTTTGATGTAATCGTGGTTGATTCAACTGATCCAGTCGGGCCGGGGAAAATTCTTTTTAGCAATGCATTTTATAAAATACTAGACAACTCATTAACTGATGATGGCATTGCAATATTTCAATTAGGCCCGTTTCTTGATTTTAACCTGATTGTTAAGCCTACGGCAAAGAAATTAAAAACACTCTTTAAATATGTGCATCCAGTGCGGCTTTCTATGCCTTCATATAGCTGTGGATGCGAGTATTGTTTTCTCATTGCTTCAAAGAAGATAGACCCCGCTTCTCTTACCCCCAAAGAAATTGCAAAAAGATTAAAGCAATCGCTTGGCAGTAAAGAAAAAACACTAAAGTATTATACTCCCGATGTTCACTGCGCAAGCATGGTCATGCCTAAGCTGTGGCAGATTTAAGAATGGTTAGAAAATTTAAAGTTGCGATTATGGGCAAGGGCCGCATTGCGCAGGCACTTGTCCATTATTTAAATAAAAGCAAAATACCGACTTGTTCAAATATCTCTGGTAGCAATCTTATTATCGGGGCATTGGGTGGAGATTTTGGCGAGGATTGCCTTAAGGCAGCTCTGCGGTATAAAAAGAATTTACTTGATGTTTCGGATGTTGACCCGCCGTTTTACTTAAAAAATAAGCACCAGATAAAGAAATCCGGAATTACAGTTATCCCGGGATGCGGCTTTTCTCCAGGTTTGGTTAATTTAATTATCGGAAGGGAGCTTGAGAAAAACCCGGGAATTAAAAAAATTGAGATTTCTGCAGGTTCGCTTTCTCAAAAAAAGAATTATTTTCCTTTTCTTTGGTGCTTTGAAGATTTGATTTTGGGTCACAAACTTTCTTCATTTCAGTTAGTGGGAGGGAAGAAGAAAAAGTTTGCGCCGCTTGCGGGACTTAGAAAAGAGAATTTTTTTGGCATTAAATCAGAAAGCTATCTATCTGCAAGCGGAATTGAGAACTTATTTACCGGCCGCGGTTTGACTGATTTTTGTTATCGCGTGGTTAGGCCGGATGGCTTTAATAATTTCCTAAGGTTTTTAATTAATCAGGGATTTCTAGATAAAGATAATTTCTCTGTAACTAAGAAAATTCTTGAAGAAAAGAAACAAGATAATATTAGCTTTGCGTCTATCAATTTATCTGGCTTGGGTAAAGAAGTTTCTTGGCTAATAAAGAGTTTCTCAAGAGGAAACGAAACTTTAAATTCTATGCAAAAGATTACTTCGGTTGTGCCAGTAATAATTGCATCTTTTCTAAGAGAGGATAGAATTAATAAAGGGCTTATTTTTATGGAAGAGCTCGGTAAGGATGAAGTTTTGTTTTCTGATTTAATTAAACAGGCAAGAAAAGAGGGGATAGTTTTGCGGAGGCTCAGTAAAAATGATTAAACATTCTTATTTGAGTAAAAAAGTAAAAGTTTGTTCTTCAGGGATAAACCGCCGGGGTGTGTTTGCGGTGGCTCCAATTAAAAAAGATGAAGTCATTGCGGTTTGGGGTGGTTATATTATCACTCAAAAAGAATTTAGCGATTTGTCCAAGAAGCGCTTTAAAAATATAGACGATTATGCCACAAAAGTATGCGATGGGTTTTATATGGTTTCATGTAAAAACGGGACTTTGGAGGATGACGATTTCTTTAATCATAGCTGTAATCCAAATGCCGGCATAAAAGGTCAGATTGTCATGGTTGCTATGCGTAATATTAAACCTAAAGAAGAGGTCACTTATGATTATGCTATGACTGATGCCGAGTTTGATTATAGTTTTAAATGTTCTTGTGGGCAAGATAATTGCCGGAAAATTGTTACTACAAAAGATTGGAAGATTCCTTCTTTACAGAAAAGATATAAAGGTTATTTTTCTTGGTATATTCAGGAGAAAATTAATAAGCCTGGCCGTAAGTATTAACAAAATATTTGTTCTTTTAGTTAAGCGTTGTATAATGATTCAATTAGCGCGAGGGTGGCGGAATGGCAGACGCGACAGTTTGAGGGGCTGTTGACCGCAAGGTTGTGAGGGTTCAACTCCCTCCCCTCGCATAAAATTAATTCTTAGAATCTTTTGCGTAGAGCCCAAATAGGGTTCTCCCGACGCGCTCTTTCAGAGCGGTCGGGACCCCGACCGAGCAGAAGCGAGCGTCGGGGAACTCCCTCCCCTCGCATTATTTCTCAACCTTACGTTTATCCTTAACGTAGTTACTCTTACCGACATTTTTGGCATAAGATTTTAGATCTGCGCCAATCTCGCCAATTTGGGCAACATGTTCAATTTTGCGCGCCTGATTAGTTACTACTCCGATAGAAACTGATAGAAGAGGGATTTTTTCTTCTTTCCCCTGGCGGTCATGGGAGATGATGAAGCCTTGTTTTCTGTCAGCCTCAGTATAGAAAGAAGGAGATTTTTTGTCAAAATCGGCAATAATTTTTTCACAAAGATTATCTGCATTCTCAAGAGAGGTAATAATTACAAAATCATCCCCTCCGATGTGACCAATGAAGACTTCTGGCCCGCCATATTCTTGAGCTGTGCGAATTAATATTCTGGCAGTTTCTTTGATGACATCGTCTCCATGACGGAATCCGTATTTATCGTTGTAGGCTTTAAATTTGTCTAAATCAACATAACAAACTGCGAATTGTGCCTGATTATCAAGGCGAAGTTGTAGTTGGCTTAATATAGAGACGTTTCCTGGGAGCCGTGTTAAGGGATTTGCTTCAAGGTCGCGTTCAGTGCGCCTTAGCACCATACGAATACGCGCCAGCAGTTCTTTGGGTTCAAAAGGTTTGACCACATAATCGTCTGCGCCGGCGTCAATGCCTCCAACTTTGTCATTAATATCGCCTTTACCGGTAACCATGATGATCGGCAAATGCCGCAAGAGCAGGTCCTTCTTGACCAAACGGCAAAGCTGCCTGCCGTCAATTTTAGGTATTTTGTAGTCCAATAAAACGAGGTCCAGCGGTTTGGAATTGATAATCTTTAAGGCTTCCTCGCCATCACCGGTCTCGAGCACCTCG
>JACROS010000026.1 GCA_016214325.1 Candidatus Omnitrophota bacterium
AGGAATACAATGCAATCGTGGATAAAGTACAGGTAAGACTTTATACGAAAAAAGAGGATGTAGAGAAAATTTCAGATTCAGTTAAGAAAGTTTTTGATCAGCGTGACGAACGGATTAGCGGCATGACTGATGAAAGCGTGGATACGTATTATTCCTGTCTTTTGTGTCAGTCATTTGCGCCTAATCATGTTTGTGTTGTTACGCCTGAGAGGCTTGGGCTTTGTGGTGCTTATTCTTGGCTTGATGCCAAGGCTTCTTTTGAAATTACGCCTACTGGCCCTAATCAGCCGATCAAAAAGGGCGCGTTACTAGACGAGCATTTTGGGCAATGGGAAAATGTGAATGAGTTTGTTAAGCAGAAGTCAAATAAGACAATAGATAAAGTGAGCATGTATTCACTCATGGATTCTCCGCAATCATCCTGCGGATGTTTTGAATGTATTTTGGCGATTATCCCTGAGGCAAATGGGGTGATGGTTGTGCATAGAGATCATTCAGGCATGACTCCCTGTGGTATGACTTTTACTACCCTAGCTGGCTCAGTTGGAGGTGGTGTGCAGACTCCGGGATTTTTGGGTGTGGGTAAGTTATATATTTTAAGTAAGAAATTTATTTCTGCTGAGGGTGGGCTAAAGCGCATAGTTTGGATGCCTAAAGAGCTGAAAGATATTCTAGGAGATAAACTTAAAAAACGCGCAGAGGAAATTGGCGATGTATTATTTGTTGATAAAATTGCAGATGAAACTATTGCCACTACTGCTGAAGAACTATTGGCCTTTCTTGAGAAGGTTGGGCATCCGGCATTAACAATGCCGCCGATGATTTACTTTTTCTAAAAAAAACTTGACGCAATTTAATTCATATGTATAATAATCTTAAATATATGAGTAAACTCACCTTGCAAAATAAAATAACCAAGATATCTGTAAGTTGTTTTCTCTTAACTTTGGGGGCATTGTTTTTTGTCCCTAGCCTAAGAGCAGGGGGGTATACTCTTCGCGGTAAACCTATACCCGGTAGAGATGCTAGTAAATGCCCTGCGGGTTCTTCGAATAAGTCAAGCGGGCCTGTTGTTGATGAGCCGCCTGTTATTAAAGAAGAGAACTTAACGCAATTACAAAAGGATGCTCGTTTTTATCGCTCGCAAGGTTTAAGGGCTCAGCAAATAGGAGATTTTGATACAGCATTAAGTTTTTATCAGAAAGCCATTGAGCTGGATCCTGCTTATGCTGCGCCGTATAATGACGCAGGAGTAATTTATGAAACAAATGGTGAAGTAGGGCGCGCCCAAGATAGTTATTTAAAAGCAATTACTATAGATAAAAGGTATTTACCTGCTTATACAAACTTGGCATTGCTTTATGAAAATGAAAGAGAGCTGAGCAAAGCTGCCCAATGTTGGAAGAAGAGATATGAACTTGCTTCACTTGATGATCCTTGGGCCAAGAAGGCAAAGATGCGTTATGAGGATATTAATTTAGTTTTGGCTGATAGGCCTATTCAGCAAGATGCTCGCGAGCAGGAAGTAATGGGTTTGTTAAAAGACGTTGCTGCCCAGAAAACTTTATTTAAGAAAGATGATAAAGCAATGGCAAAGTCTTTATTTGTTAAAGCAAAAGAAAGTTATAGTATGGGGGATGATGTTTCTGCTTTTAAACAGGCGCTTGATGCCGGCCAGCTTGATCCTGCAAACAAAGAGATAGAAGATTTCATTACTAAGATTCAGACGAGGTTATTGTCCAGGTAGGAAACTAATTGATTTCTACACCTACCAACTTAAAGTTTCCATGAAGTAATTAATGAGTGAAAAGAGATTATACTTAATTATCGCGGNNNGCCGACTAATGCTGTTTATGGTTTTGTAAATATCTTAAATAAAATTCTAAAGAATCATAAGCCGGATTATTTAGCTGTTTGTTTTGATATTTCGCGGGATACCTTTAGGCAGAAGAAATTTGCAGAATACAAGATTCAGAGGCCGCCTATGCCGGATGATCTGATAAGCCAGATGCCTATAATTAAAGATATTATAAAGGCTTATGGGATTACGATCTTTGAAAAACAAGGTTTTGAGGCGGATGATCTTATTGCCACTATTGCTCAGAAGGCAAAGAATATTGGTTTGTCAGTGGTAATTGTTACTTCTGATAAGGATATGCTGCAATTAGTTGATGATAATATTTCGGTTTTTAGCCCCTATAAGGATGATGGTGTGTCTTACGACCGCAAAAAAATTGTTGAGCGTTTTAGTGTGGGCCCGGAAAGAATTACTGATGTTATTTCCTTGATGGGGGATGCTTCTGATAATATTCCCAGCGTACCCGGAATTGGAGAAAAAACTGCTGAGAGCTTGATTAATGAATTCGGTTCTTTGGAAAATTTATTAAAGAATCCTGATAAGATTAAGTCTATTAAAGTAAGGCAGGCTGTTAAGGATAACATCCAGCAGATTAATTTAAATAGTGAGTTAGCGATATTAAAGAGGGATGTGGATATTGATGTTGATTTTGAAAACTTAAAAACTGTTCCAGCAAATTATAATGAACTTTTCAGATTGTTTAAATATCTTGAGTTTAAATCTTTTTTGAAATCTCTGCCTCACGAAGATGTTGCACAGGATGATGCTAAAATAACCTTGTTAAATGAAGAAGAATTTATTAGCAGGGTTTATAAAAGCCGTGAAGTTTTCCTATTCGGCAGTCTCTGCGAGGATTTTACCTTCTCAGTTCAGGGTGAATTTGCCCGGTTTGATTGCCGTAATGAAAATATCAAGAAAATATTAGCTGACTCAGAAATTAAGAAAATTGGCCATGATTTAAAGAGTGTTAAGATTGCTCTTTCCAAAGAAAATGTTGAGTTAGGCGGACTTTTCTTTGACACAATGATTGCTGGTTATTTGGTTAATCCGGCAAAATCCAGCCTTAATCTGGCGGACTTAGCCTGGGACCATCTGGGAGAAGTTTTAGAAGCAGCAAGTTTAAATAATGATAAATCACTGGGTTTAATTTTAAAGATTTATCCAAAGCTAGAAAAAGAATTGATAGAAAAATCTCTGGATAAACTTTTTAGAGAACTTGAGATGCCGCTTGTGGAAGTTTTAGCTAAGATGGAAATGCGGGGTATTAAGCTGGATGTGAAATTAATTGCTGAGCTTTCCCGGGATGTTGAGAAGAAGCTGATTAAGCTTATTGAGGGGATTTATTCTGTAAGCGGTACGCAGTTTAATATTAATTCTCCTAAACAATTAGCAGAAGTGTTGTTTGAGAAATTAAAGTTGCCTGTGGTTAAAAGAAGTAAGACCGGGCCATCTACTGATGAAGAGGTGCTTAGGGCATTGTCAAGCAAGCACGAGCTTCCAGCGTTGTTAATTGAATACCGTCAGCTAATGAAATTGAAAAATACCTATATTGACACTTTACCTTTATTAGTGGATAAAAATTCAGGAAGGATTCATACTTCATTTAATCAAACCGGAACAGAAACTGGACGATTAAGTTCTAGTAATCCTAATTTACAGAATATTCCTGTAAAGACTGAAATTGGAAGAAACATTAGAAAAGCGATTATCTCTTCGGGGGAGGATTATTTCTTGATTTCTTGTGATTATTCACAAATAGAGTTAAGGGTTTTGGCGCATTTATCCTGCGATCAAAATTTAATTCAGGCATTTAACAATGATTTGGATATTCATCGGGCCACAGCCGGGCTTATTTATGGAGTCGAAGAAAAAGATGTTACCAGTCAAATGCGCGAAATGGCTAAGCGGGTAAATTTTGGGATTGTTTATGGTTTGACTTCTTTTGGCTTAAGTCGGGACCTGGGAATACCTGTTGTAGAGGCGCAGAATTTTATAGAT
>JACROS010000003.1 GCA_016214325.1 Candidatus Omnitrophota bacterium
ATCGCTCGACTTGCATGCCTAATCTACGCCGCCAGCGTTCACTCTGAGCCAGGATCAAACTCTCCGAAAAATTACACTTCGAAAAATTATGTATAATGGCTCTGGTGATTTATTTATTATTTTGTTACCTCTCTTGAAATTGACCTCAGAAACCATTCGGTTTCCGGGTCGCACTTGGCTATTAAATTTAGAAAGAACAGCTATCTAGCAAAAAACTGCCAGACTGTTTGTCCACGCTACCAGGAACAAACAAAAAAATATCGCCCCGACAATTACCGGGGCGTTTAAATTTACAGATCAAACGCCGATTGTGTCGGAATTATTTTTTACTTGATATTGTCAACTGCGGATTTAGTTTTATTATTCACAGTGTGTTAAGTATATATTACATACTCCCTATTGTCAAGGGAAATTGATTTTATAATAAATCCAGTTTTTGTCAAGGAATTTTTTTATTTTTTTTAAAAGAACATAGCCTAATGCAATAAATAATCTTTAAGCTTGTAATACTACCGGGCAATTAATTGTGTAATTTTAAAAATCGGCAAGAAAAGTGAAACCACTATCCCGCCAATTACAATTCCCAAAAATGCAATTACCAATGGCTCGATTATACTTGTTAGTGCTGCAGCCTGAGCATCCACTTGCTCGTCATAAAAATCAGCAATTTTAGAAAGCATTTTCTCTAACTGGCCAGTTTGCTCGCCAACCTTAATCATTCGCCAAACCATCGGCGGAAAAACCCCGCTTTTTGCCAGAGGTTTTGAAATCGGCTCGCCATCACGCACGCTCTTTGAACAATTAATTAACGCCTCTTCTATAACTTTATTCCCAGAGGTCTTACTGACAATTTCTAATGTATTTAAAACACTAACTCCACTTTTTACTAAAGTAGAAAATGTCCTTGAAAATTTTGCAATTGCAAGTTTACGAAAAAGCTGGCCAATTACAGGAAGATTTAATTTCTGGGAATCAAAATTATAACGGCCAGATTGAGTGTTAATATATTTTTTAAACAAAAATCCAGTTATTATCAAAGAAAAGACAAGAAATAAAAAATATTTGCGCAGTAAATTACTTGCAAAAATAAGTATCTGGGTCGGTAAAGGAAGCTGCCCGCCTAATGCATCAAATATACCTTTAAAAGTAGGCACAACATTAATTAATAAAAATGCTGTTATTGCAATTGCCATACAAACTACAATTGCAGGATAAACCAGGCTTGAGCGAATTTTCCTGGCTAAAGCAGCAGACTTTTCCATATAAGTAGCAAGCCTGTCCAAAACATCTGCCAACATACCCGAGGTTTCTCCTGCTTTAGCCATATTTACATAAAGATCAGAAAAAACATTCTTATGTTTTGACAAAGCCTCAGAAAAACCCACCCCTGCTTCAATATCTTGACGCACTGTAATAACTATATTCTTTAAATCTTTGCTTTCGATTTGTTCTGCGAGGATCTCAAGCGCATGCACCAAAGTAATACCCGCATCAATCATGGTTGCCAGCTGACGGGAAAAAATTACCAAATCATCAGACTTAACTTTTGCCCCTTTCCCTGAAGGACGCACTGTTTGCCTCTTTTTTGCAAGATCAACAGAAAGCACTACTAAATCTCTTTTATGCAAAATATCTGCTACTTCTGTATCAGAAATTCCATCAATAACTCCTGTAACGGTCCGGCCAAATTTGTCTTTTGCAAGATACTGATAAGAATTCATTTTATAATTTATCCACAACCTTTAAAAATGCATTAACTACTTTAGGATCAAACTGAATATTGGTAAATTTCTTAATTTCTGCGACAGCTTCTTCCTTTGAAAGAGGAATTGGGCGATATGACCTCTCAGAACGCATTGATTCATAAGCATCAGCAACATGAATAATTCTTGCCCCAAGAAGAATATCTTCTCCCTTTCTACCCTCAGGATACCCTGAACCATCAAAATGTTCATGATGCTGACGAATCAACTCTATAACATCATTCAAGAATATTAATGGCTCAAGAATCTGCGCCCCAATTAACGGGTGACGCTTAATCTGATCCCACTCCTGCTCATTTAACGGCCCTGTCTTAGACAATATATTATCTTCTACTCCAATCTTACCCAAATCATGCAGCTCGCATGCCTCACGTAATAATTCCATATCTTTAGCAGACAGGCCCAGCTCAACAGCAATTGCTAAAGCAAACTTAGCTACATTCTGAGAATGACTGTGCGTATAATGATCCCTAGCGTCAATTGCCTGGGCAAGAACCTTAATTGTACGCATATAGGTTGAACGCAAATCTTCATAAAGCCGGGTAAGATTTTTTGTAGACTCCTCAATTCTTTTAGCAAGCAAAGTATTTTGTTTTTCTAAAGCCTGATTCTGCTCTTTTAGCCCTTGCATTAATTTACGGCTAGATGCTATTAAAGAGTGCAAATGGCCGCCGTTTTTTATTAAAAAAAACAGCTTTTCTGAATTAATCGGTAAGGTAACATATTCAAAAGCTCCCAGCCCTAACAATTCTTTTAAAATCTGCGGATTAACTTGTTCCAAAATAGCAATAATAACAGCATCAGGGTCTATTTTTCTTATACCCTTAACCAGGTCTTCCGAAGGAAGATCAGTCATTTTTAATTTTATAAAAACAACATCAAAATTATTATCCTTAATAGCGTTTATTCCACCAGAGCTAGTCATCTCAAAAACAACAGAATAACCACCCTCAACCATTAACTGCTCTCTTAAACCAACCAATAAATCTTCGTTATCACAAATTAAAAGAACCCTGTTACTTTCAGCCATATTATTATTCCTCTGTAGTAATTCTTATTGCCTCATCAAGAGTTGTCATTTCCTGGCGCACCTTCAAGAAAGCATCATCACGCAGTGTTTTCATTCCACGCTCATTAACCGCATACTTTCTTATATCATCCAAAGAAGCCTTGCGAATAATCATCTCTCGCATTACATCATCAACTAGAATCGTCTCAAGCACAGCAATTCTACCATAAAAACCGCTATTATTGCAATATTTACAGCCCTGTGCAGAATAAAAATTCATTTTTTCATGCACTCCAGGTTTAACAAATCCAATTTTCTCTAAAAATTCCTGCGGCACATCAATAACTTTCCGGCATTTAAGGCAAACCTTGCGGCAAAGCCTTTGCGCACAAAGCATCACAAGGCTGGATGCCACCAAAAACGGCTCAACCCCCATATCAATAAGACGGGTAATGCTAGAAATGGCATCGTTAGTATGCAGGGTTGAGAACACAAGCTGTCCGGTAAGCGCTGCTTTTATGGCAATATCAGCAGTCTCAGAATCACGAATTTCTCCAATCATAATCACGTCTGGACTCTGACGTAAAAGCGACCTTAATCCCGATGAAAAATCTAGGCCAATTTCAGGTTTAACCTGAATCTGAGTAATACCCTCAATTTGGTATTCCACAGGGTCTTCAATAGTGATAATATTCTTTTCCGGAGTGTTTAATTGATTTAAAACTGAATAAAGCGTAGTAGATTTACCTGAACCCGTAGGCCCAGTAACCAAAATCATGCCAAAAGGTTTTGCAATAGCATCCTTAAAGACAGCTGTTGGTTGTTCACTAAAACCCAAATTATCCAAACCAATGGATAAGTTCTTTTTATCCAAAAGACGCAACACAAATTTCTGGCCAAAGGTTGTCGGCAAAGCAGAAACACGAAAATCTACTTCCTTATTTTCAGTCTTAACCTTAAAACGCCCATCTTGAGGAATGCGATTTTCAGTAATGTCAAGATTAGAAATAATTTTTACTCTCGCTAACACCGCGTTCTGATTAATCTTAGGTATATGAAAAATATCATTCAATGCACCATCTATGCGATAACGCACACGTAAGCAGTCGTATTCAGGCTCAATATGAATATCTGAAGCGCGTTTCTCAAGAGCAAGAGCAAGCATCACATTCACCAATTTTACAATAGGTGCTTTCTGGCTTTCTTTTAAGGTACTGGAAAGTTCAATCTCATCCTGCTTGACCATCCCAACTTCTTTTTTATCTTCACCTCTATCAACAGAAACAGAATCTTCAATTATCTGCTGTAAATTCTTTTCCTCTAATTTATATTGAGCATCAATGGCTCGAACAATCTCATCCTCAGGGCTCAAGACAATATCGATATCACATCCCGTAAACATCTTTAAATCATCTAGGGCAAAGATATTTAAAGGATCTGAAACAGCGACAGTAAGAGTATTTCCAATACGTGAAAGAGGTATTAAATGATACAAACTAGCTATCCGCTCAGGTACAAGGCTGACTATCGTAGAATCAAACCTGTATTTTGAAAGATGTAACGATGGAATATAAAGCTGCCTTGAAAGAAGCGCAAGCAAAGTCTCCTCAGAAATAAAACCCTCGCTAACCAATACCTTTCTCAAGGGGATGTTTTTTTCTTTCTGAACAATTATTGCCTTTTCCAGCTGGTCACGGGTTAGCTGCCTGCTTTCAAGCAAAATCTCAATTATCTCTTCTTTTAATGTATGCATTTAAGTTTTATTACTCATCCGGAGCTGTAACACGCAAGACTTCTTCAAGCGTTGTAAAACCTTTAAAGACTGCATCCATACCGCTTTCTCTTAAGGTAATCATGCCTTCTTTTCTTCCTTGAGCTTTTATCTGATGCTCTTGCGCGCGGGATAAAACTAATTCCCTTAATTTAGAACTTAACATCAAAACTTCTGCAATGCCTACCCTACCGCTATAACCAGTGTTAAGGCAACGCTGACACCCTTTACCACGATAAAATACAGGTTTATCAGTTTTATTGATAAGTAAATTCAGGCTTGCTAAAACATCCTTACTAATCTCATATTCTTCTTTACAATAAACACAAATCTTGCGCACCAGCCTCTGAGCAATAACAGAGATTAAAGAAGAATTGATTAAGTAAGGCTCCACCCCCATATTAATGAGCCTTGCAATTGCTCCGCTAGCTGTTGTTGTGTGTAAAGTAGAAAGTACCAAATGCCCAGTTAGAGCACTTTTTATAGCGATATCAACTGTTTCATAATCCCTAATCTCACCGATCATAATAATATTAGGATCCTGCCTTAAAATAGACCTAAGAGAGCTTGCAAAGGTAAGGCCGATTTCTGGGCGAGCTGTAACCTGATTGATACCTTCCAGCTGATACTCCACAGGATCCTCAACTGTAACAATATTCTTTTCTGGGCTATCTACAAATTTTAATATTGAATATAGAATAGTTGTTTTTCCACTTCCTGTTGGGCCGCAGACAAGCGCCATTCCATGTGGAAATTTAGATATCTGTTTTAGTTTTTGTGCAGTATCTTCACTAAATCCAAGTTTATCAATATCAAGCATTGCCTGAGATTTATCAAGAATACGCAAAGCGATTTTCTCTCCAAAACTTGAAGGTAAAACAGAAATACGAAAATCCACCTCTTTCCCTGAAAAATCAATTTTAAAACGCCCGTCCTGAGGAAGACGATGCTCTGCAATATCCAGATCCGACATTACTTTAACGCGGGAAACAATTGACGCATGCATAGATTTTGGAGGCGCATTTCTTTCTTGTAAAACACCATCAACCCTAAATCTCACTCGCAATGTTTTATCTAAAGGTTCAATCAAAATATCTGAAGCTTTTAGCTCTACAGCTTCTTCAAGAATTTTATTTGTAATCTGAATCACAGGTGCCTCTCGGCTGACCCGGCTGAGTTCTTTTTCATTAGGCAGTGCAATATTTTCTTCCTTAATCAGTTCTATTGAAGAAACTGCCATTTCTTTTACTAACCCATCAATAACATTTTTAGTCGCATCCGGATAGGCTACTTCAATTGTCTGCATAATATCCTTAGTAGCAGCGATAATGGGATTAATCTTATATCCGGTTAATGACTCTACGTGGTCTATGGCAAAAATATTCAATGGATCTGCCATGGCTAAACTAATAGTATTTCCCATTTTTGAAATTGGAATAATTTGATAGTGACGGGCAACTTCGACCGGGATTATCTTTGCTATTTCATGCTCAATACGAAAACGCTTTAAATCAATTGGGGGGAGGCCTAGGCCCTGGCTAAGAGTCGAGACAAGTTCATCTTCTTTTACAAATTTAAGTTCAACAATAATATCACTTAGCCTGCCACCTTTATCACGCTGAACCTGAATAGCCTGATCAAGCTGGCTCTGACTAATAAGATTATTATTGACTAAGATTTCCTGAAGGCGCTGCTTTAATGAAAGCATTATTTTTATTTATAATATTTAACAATCGCCTTTTTGATGTCAGAAGAAGTAGAAACAAAGGTCTGCACATTGCATCCGGTAATCGTTTCCACATCTTCCACTGCCTGAATATTTAGGGGGTTAGACATTGCAATCGTAACATTGGTGCCAATTTTGTCAATCGGGACCAAAAGATACTGCTTTGCTACTCTAGCAGGGATAATATTTGCAATCTCAGGATTAACATCATAGTTAGATAATGGCAAGTAAGGAAAACCATACTGAGCAGTAAGCGCCTGAGCAATATCCTCTTCTTTAGCATAACCTAACTCAACTAAAATCTCTCCTATAAGTCCACCTCTTTCCCGCTGAATCACCAGGGCATTATCAAGCTGTTGTTGAGTGATGATATTGCGTTCAATCAAAAGTTCACCTAGTTGTTTTTTAAGTATTTTTCTTATCGGCATATCGGTGCTTCCTTTATTGCAACAACACTGTTCCTTCCGCGGGATTTAGCTTCATGCAACAATTCTTTTGCTTTAACAAAAAGTTCCTGAGCATTAATTCCATCTACTGGATTCTCACTAACACCACCGCTAACAGTAATCTTTTTAGCAGGATCAGGCTCTTCGCTAAAACTAAACTCTATCTTTTTACGAATGATTTCAGCAATCTCCTGTGCCTGGCGCTTGTTTTTCTCCGGCAAAATTACCGCAAATTCATCATCCCCTGTTCTTCCGACGCGGTCAACTTCTGTAACCGAATCTGAAATCAAAAACGTCAGCCTTTTTAATACTCCCTCTGACTGCAATAAACCAAAAGCATCCTGATATTTCTTAAGGTTATCAATATCAAAAAGCACCAACGCACACGGCCTCTGATACTTGATTGCACGCTTAATTTCCTCTTGCAGGCGATTGCGTATAAACGCCTCATTATACAAGCCAGTCAGGGCATCTTTAATTTCTAGCTTCTCAACCCTGCGCGTTAAGAAATCATTTTCTAAAGCAATAGCTACTTGCTTAGCGAAAATATCCATTAACTCAATATCTTCTTTTTTGTAAAGAAAATTCTCTGCATTATTACCTACTCCTAATATACCCACTACCCTACCTTTTAAATATATTGGCGTAGCCAAAGTGTTAGCTAACTTAAATTTAGACTGAAATGCACTAGCAGCATCCTCTGATAATACCTTTTGTTTATCTAGTATAACTGTCTTATTAGTTTTCTCAATTTTTTCTAAGAACGCATCTCCAGCATAAAGGCTCACCTGAAAAAGATGCTCACAGCTTCTTCCATCAGCTGCTTTTACAACAAAGACCTCCTGCTCAACCCCTGTTTCTCTAAGCAATAAATAGGCAGATTCAGAATCAGCTAAAAAACGACATTTTTCTGTGGTGATTTTTAAGATATCATCTAACTTTGCACCTTGCGTTATTAATGAGCTAACCTGTAATAAACTAGAAAGCACGATGACACGCTTCTGGATCTCAAGATTTATTTCAGTAGTTTTTTCTCCATAAGTGCTCAATTCATCCATGCAACCACGAATTGTTTGTGTCAGTTGATTTAAAGAAACCCCTATTTCACCAATCTCATCCCCGCGCTCAGGTATTTCTAATTTATGATTTATATCCCCGGCAGCAATAACCTTAGCGGCATTGCTAACAGAAACAATCCGGTCAAAAACTTCTTTAACTAAGAAAAACCCTCCTATGGCAATAAACACGCTCACAAGCACCGTAAAAACAATATCAATTTTGAACCCAAAGTTAGGTAGAATAAAATTAGAAACAAAATAAACACAGACCAAAAGAGGCAAAACCGACATCAAATAAAATGATATCCAAAGCTTGTACTTTAAGCTGCGGGAAGCTAACGACAACTTTCCAATGTTAAGTTTTTTAAACATCTTAACCTCCATTGTCACCCAAAAAAACAACTGCAATATAATTTACTTAAAACTAATTATACAACTCAACTCATTCTCTGGCAATAACATTTAGCGTATCAGTATATTCATTTATCAATACCGAATTATCAATTCCCATATCAATAAAACTCCAAGGTAAATATTCGCCTGTTTTTTTCTCTCGCAAATAAAAATCCGGATCAACCCCTGCCTGCTTAAATGCTTCTATCCATTTTTCAAAAGAAAATTTATCTGTCCAGGCATCAAACTTTGCACCTTGTTTATAAGCGTAATAAATCACCTTCGACAGCCTCCTATCCCCAGAAGACAACACTGCCTCTAGAAAACTCATTTGCCTGTTTTGAAAATTTATCTTTATGCTTCTATTTCTTAATTTATTACGCAAATACTCCTGTTTTTCTTTCACAATCTCAGGTTTATCCATGGCAAACCACTGAAAAGATGTATGCGGCTTTGGAATAAATGTATTAATGCTGACATTCACTTGAGCGGGGCCTTTATTTGTTTTTCTTCTCGCCTGCGAAACACGGTTTGAAAAATCAATAATTGCATCTAAGTCGTTTTCTTTTTCACCTGGAAGCCCAATCATAAAATAAAGTTTTACATGCTGATAACCTGCAGAATATGCTCCCTCAAGCCCCAGAAAAAATTCTTCCTCATTAAAATCTTTGCAGATTATTTTACGTAAACGCTGACTGCCTGCTTCAGGGGCAAAAGTGAGCCCAGTCTTTTTTATTCCCGCGATAACAGATGATAAATTTGCCACCATTGCTTTAGCTTTTATTGAGGGCAAAGAAACGCTTACAGCTTTTTTCTGAAACAACTCAATCAAACGCTGAGCCAATTCCTCAATATGCGGATAGTCCGTTACCGATAAACCACACAAAGACATTTCCTCATAGCCAGTATTCTGATATGTTTTTTCAGCCAAGGCAACAATATTATCTAGGCTTCTCACCCGATATGGATAATACTGATTTCTCGCCTGACAAAAACGACACCTATTTGGGCATCCACGCATTATTTCAATAGTAATCCGATCATGAATAATCTGAATATAAGGAACCAGCCACTCCACAGGAAAATATGATGAATTTAAATCCTTAACAATTCTCTTGCTGATTCGGCTCGGAACAATAGAATTAAGCGGCTTAAATTCCTCCAGATAGCCTTCTAAAGAATGCCTTGCCTCATAAAAAGAAGGAATATAAATTCCTTCAATATGTAAAAAGGCAGCTAAAAAATCTTTCCTGCTAATTCTGCCTGACTTAAAATCATCTTTGAACCTTCGATAAACATCAATAAATTCCAGAATTAAATCTTCTGCTTCGCCAATTACAAATAAATCAATAAAGTCATGCATTGGCTCCGGATTAAGCGCGCATGGCCCTCCGGCAATTACCAAAGGATCATCTTTCCCTCTTTCACCTGAGCTTACCGGAATAAAACCAAGCTCCAAAGCATTTAAAACATTTGTGTAATCCAGTTCAGACCCCAGAGAAAAACCAATAATATCAAATTCCCTAATTCCAATCTGGGACTCAAGAGAAAAAACACCTTGCCCCTGGCTCTTAAGCAAATTCTCCATATCTTCTGCCGGAGAAAAAAAACGCTCACAACATACATCAGTAAGATTATTTAAAATACCATAAATCACCCTCATGCCTAAATTGCTCATTCCTACGTCATACAAATCTGGAAAAGATAAGGCAAAACGAATATCTGTTTTCCTAAAGTTCTTTTTAGAAACATTCCATTCACTGCCAATATACCGAGCAGGTTTCATTACCTGTAACAAAGAATCATCAAGCATAATCATAACCTCAAATATTAAACTTTAAACAATTAAAATACCGCCCTTTTCCGCTCAATACTTGTTAATATTCCTAACGAAATAAATGTAACCAAAACCGAAGACCCGCCATAGCTCATCAACGGTAAAGGAACTCCAACTACAGGAGCAAGCCCCATGTTCATAGCAACATTGATAAAAACCTGAATACCTAACATTAATGATACTCCATAAGCAAGCAGTTTCCCGAAATCATCATTAGTCCTCTTGGCAATACTAAGGCCGCGCTGGACCAATAAATAATACAGTAATAATAAAACTACGCAACCAAAAAAACCCCATTCTTCAGCAAAAGCAGAAAAAATAAAATCTGTATGTGATTCCGGCAAAAAATGCAGCTGTCCCTGCGTGCCAGATAACCAACCCTTTCCAAAAAACATTCCCGAGCCAATAGCAATCTTGGACTGAATTACAGTATAACCTGCTCCAAGAGGATCAATATTGGGATTTAAAAAAACCAAGAGCCTTTCTTTTTGATAGTCGCGCAGAAAATGCCACATAAAAGGCAAAGGTAACAATGCTATCACTAAAAAAATTATTATGTAACGAAGCTTTACATTAGTTAAATATAACATCGCCATAAATAAAAAAACAATCATTAATCCACTGCCCAGGTCAGGCTGTTCAATAATCAACCCAACCGGTATTACCACAATAATAAAAGGAAGAATTATCCCCCGGAATATGCCAAATTTATAAGACAACAAAGATATGTCATGAACAGACTTCTTGCTAAAATATCTAGCAAGAAAAATTGCCATACAAATTTTTGCGAATTCAGATGGCTGAAAATTAAACCACGCAAACTTTAACCAACGCTGTGCCCCCAGGCGAATTACTCCGAGAACAAAAACTAAAAACAAAAGAAACAAACATGCTGCATAAAGAAAATAAGTCCAGTCCCAGAGCCTGCGGTAATCCATATTGGAAACTAACAAAAAACAAACAAAACCCAATATAACCCAAAGAATTTGGCGCTTATAAATCTCCTGCCAAAGCTTGCCTTCTTTTTGATAGGTGCTGCTATAAATTGATATGATACCTATGCTGGCAATTAAAAGTGCAACAATAATAATAAACAAATTATGTTTCATTAAAGCGCCCTTCTTTTGTATATTTTATTATTTCTCCGATTATTTCTTTAGCCACCACGCAAGAATAATATCCTGGGCCGCCATGCTCTAAAAAAACGCACATAACAACCTTGCTCCCATTATAAGGAAAATAACCAACAAACCAAGCATGAGCCAAACCCGGGGGCGATTGGGCTGTGCCAGTTTTACCAGAAACCTCAACTCCTAAACCAGAAAGAACATTTCCTGTTCCGCTTGAGAAATTAACCACGCTTCTTAGCCCCTGTTTAACTATATTAAGATTCCCAGATTTAATATTAAGACGGTAATTTCTTCTTACAGAACTCGCAGGGTCCTTTCCAGCTATAGACCTAATAATATGAGGAGTAACTAAAAAGCCATCGTTAGCAAATACAGCCATCATGCGAGTCATTTGTAAAGGAGTGGCCAACAAATCACCTTGCCCAATGCTAAAATTTGCCGTATCCCCGTCAAACCATTTCTGGAACTTATTCAACCTCTTCCACAAAGGCGATGGAAGCAAACCACTAACCTCATAAGACAAATCGAAACCAGTAGATTTCCCCAAACCAAATTTATATGCATAATCATAAATCTCATCTCCCCCAAGCAACAGACCTGTTTTATAAAAATAAGTGTTGCAAGAATGCGCAATAGCCAAATTCAAATCCTGCGGCCCATGCGTACTCCAACAGGCAAATTCTTTCTTTCCCACCAACACTTTACCCTGACAAATATAAGTAGTACTGGAATTAATCTTACGCTCCTCAAGTGCTGCAAGCGCAACAATAGCTTTAAATATTGACCCCGGAGGATACGCACTAGAAATAGCTCGATTAATCAAAGGGGAATCTTTATCTTTAAATAAATCAGAAATTGCAGAGTTCTGTTTTTCAATAAAGACTTCTGGGTTAAAACCAGGAGAGCTTGCCATAGCAATAATTTCCCCGGTAAAAGCGTCCATCAAAACAACGCTTCCTTTTCTTTTACCCAATTTATTTTCAACTATTTGCTGAACTTTTAAATCAATGGTTAGCTCAACGTCTTTACCATTTAAAGGAGGACGAAAACCCAAAAGCCTTACCTGCCTGCCGCGATGATCAACCTCTACTGAAAGCCCGCCCTCTTCCTGGCGCAAATAATAATCATATTTTTCTTCAACTCCGCCAAAACCAACAATATCCTTAGTCTTATATCCATAATCCTCAAGCTTAGTCAATCTCCAACGGTCAATTTCATTAAGATATCCCAAAATATGACAAGCAAGGCCGCCATAAATATAATGCCTTACTGGATTGGGCTGTATCATCACTCCAGGAAGCTCAAATTTAAGCTCTTCTAAAGCAATAGCTTTTTTATAATTAATATTTCTTACAACTGTAACTGGAACCGAAACAGAAACCAACCCTTCGCGATAAGCCTTCTTTAAATCTTTATAATCCACCTCTAAGAGCTGCCCCAGCTTAACTAGTGATGTTTCTCTTTGCTTGGCATCCTGCGGCAAAATTAGAACATCATAAGAAAGCCTGTTTGCAACAATAATATTTCCATCTCGATCAATAATCTTTCCTCGCGAGCCTTTTTGAGGAAAAAGCCGTATGCAATTCTTCTCGCTTAGCTGACGATAATTTGTCCCGTGAAAAACCTGTAAATTTAAAAGACCAAACACCAAAGCAAGAAAAATAAAGATTATAAAGAAAGTAACGATAATTTGTCTTATCATTTTAGTTCAAGATATTCTACAAGCTTAAATATTAATAAACAAACGCCTGCTGTAAGAATTGAAGTAAAAAATAACCTGTGCAAAAAGATTCCCACAGGAATAAGCCTTCCTAAAGAAATAAAAATTATACCGCTGATTAAAACATGCAGGAAAGTTATTATAAAAACAGTGGCGAAACGCAAAAAAGCACTCTCAATGGGAATTTCTCTAGAAAGCCTGATAATTAACAAACTCCAGAGCGTAAATAAAACTATATTAAGGCCAAAAGTATTGGGACTAAAACAATCTCTGAGCAAACCTGCAAAAATAGCAAAAGCTAATGCCCAGCCATATCTAAAAGTAAGACTGGCTACCACTACCACAATTAAAAGCATATCCGCAGATGCTCCAAATATTCTAAAATTAGACAGAAAACTTTCCTCCAGAATTCCGAGCCCAAAGATAACAAGCAAAAAAACAAATTTTTTCATTGAATAATTATAAGAAGTTCTTCAATATTAGAAAGGTCTACTGCAGGCTTAATTAATGCATAACGGCTCAACCCGGAATAATCTCTGCCAACTTCTGTAACTGTACCGATAACTAAACCCTTAGGATAAGTTTCATTTAAGCCAGAAGTAATAACAGTATCCTGAACTTTTACATCTGAATCTTCCGGCAGATATTTCATAATCAAATTTGTCCCCATTGCACCACAAACCAACCCTTCCTGTCGGCTACGCTGAATTACACCTGAAACAGCCAAGTTAGGATCATTTATCAATAGCACCGTACTTGTGGCCTTAGTAGTTTCAACCACTCTTCCAACTAACCCTAAATAATTTATTACCACCATCCCGTTTTTAATGCCGTTATGCCTGCCTTTATCAATGATGACGCTAGATGACCAAGCTTGAGCGCTTCTTGCAATAACTCTTGCTACGATTAATTTAAATTTTGATGCTTGCTTTAACGAAAGCGTATTTTTTAAACGCATATTTTCAAGCTCAAATTCCTTCTGCATATTAAGCTTGTTTCTTAAGAAATCAATTTCCTTTCTTAAAAGTTCATTTTGAGTAAAATTATGATGGAAAAATATTAGCGCCGATAATTCCCTGCGCATAAAAGTAAATACGCTAAACGGAGATTTAAAAGTATTTAATACCGGATTCCTTAAAGAGGAGAATAATACACAAGCCAAAAGGAGAGAAAAACAAACCAGAACGCTGAATATTAAAGTTTTGTTATTAACTTTAAACACATTTTATATGTAGAAATTATGTCCGAGTTTCGGACTTAGTAGAAACAGTTACCTTTTTTAGGTAATGCATCTCGTTTAATACTTTACCAGTACCATTGGCAACTGCAGTAAGCGGTTCATCAGCAACATGGACAGGAAGGCCGGTTTCTTCAGAAATCAACCTATCTAAACCTCTTAACAATGATCCTC
This sequence comes from Candidatus Omnitrophota bacterium, assembly GCA_016214325.1. Classification (GTDB taxonomy): domain Bacteria; phylum Omnitrophota; class Gorgyraeia; order Gygaellales; family Profunditerraquicolaceae; genus JACROS01. The sequence goes on from JACROS010000003.1 coordinate 14,265, forward strand.
CCCCTGCCATAACAATGCCATGCTCAATTAAATCCGCGGCTAATTCAGGAGGGGTTCTCTCTAAAGAAATCTTTGTAATTTCAATAATCGCCCGTACCGGCTCCTGCAAAGCCTCTCTTACCTCTTCGGAAGTAATAGTTACGGTTTTTGGAAGGCCAGCCACCAAGTCACGGCCTTTTACTTCCATGGTCATTTCTTCCTCTAAAGGATAAGCAGAAGCAATTTTTATTTTAATATCTTCAGCAGTACGCTCTCCAACCATTAAATTATAAGTCTTTTTTAAATATTCAATTATAGCTTCATCCATCTCGTCGCCGCCAATACGAATCGACTTTGAAAAAACTGTACCCGCTAAAGAAATTACGGCAATTTCAGTAGTGCCGCCTCCAATATCTATAATCATATTTCCAACAGGCTCCTGAATCGGCAACCCCACTCCAATTGCAGCCGCAACCGGCTCTTCAATTAAGAATACTTGTTTTGCTCCAGCGCGCTCAGCAGATTCTTTAACTGCGCGCTTCTCAACTTCAGTAATTCCTGAAGGAATAGCAATGACAATTCGAGGCCTTACCTGAAATCTACGACGACGGACCTTATTAATGAAATGCCGCAACATTGCTTCAGTAATCTCAAAATCAGTAATTACTCCGTCCTTCATTGGACGAATAGCAACAATATTACCCGGAGTACGGCCCAACATGCGCTTTGCCTCTTCTCCAACTGCCAGGACATTAGATGTCCCGCGCTCAACCGCCACAACTGAAGGCTCACGCAAAACCACCCCTTCGCCTTTTACATAAACAAGAGTAGTGGCTGTGCCTAGATCAATTCCGATATCATTAGAAAAAACCCCATGCATATAGTTAAGGAATTTTTCTAGCAAACTTTTGAATTTAGCCATTTATTTCTCCCTGATAATATTGTGAGAGGCATTCTAACAAAGATTAAACCCTGTGTCAAATAAAAACTTGCGGTATTACCCCTTTAAGCTATTGAGGATACGAAAAAAATCTGGGAATGATTTACTCACGCATGAAATATCATCAATCTTAGTCTTATTTTTAGCCTGTAAACCTGCTATACTCATACTCATTGCTGTGCGATGATCACCATAACTTTTTACAATTGCGCCATTTAACTGCTCTACCCCTTCAACAACAATATTCTCAAAATTCCCTTCTCGCTCAACTTTAATCTTAGCGCCCATTTTCACTAGATTCTCACTCATGGATTTAATACGATCAGTTTCTTTTACTCGCAATTCTCCTACCCCATTAAATATTGTTTTTCCCTTAGCTACCGAAGCAGCAACCATTAAAATCGGCAATTCATCAATTAAAGAAGGAATCTCTTTTCTGCTGACCCTTGTTCCCTTTAAGCAGCTGCTTTTAACAATAATATCGCCAATTGGTTCAGCTTGTGGCGTGTTTACCCCGAGCGAAGCCGAGGAGCGGCATGCGGTGTGCGGGCAAATCTTTATATCTACACGCATTCTTTTTAAAACATTAAGGATACCGATACGAGAAGGATTTAAACTAACATTATTAATAATAACCCGAGAGCCGGGAATAATTGCTGCTGCCACCATAAAAAAAGCAGCAGATGATAAGTCTCCTGGAACATAAATCTTCCCAGGAGAAAACAAGCCCTTGCCACCATCAATTGTAATTACATTTTCTGAAACCTTAATTCCCGCCTTAAACAACTGCAGCATCCTCTCCGAATGATCCCGTGTTTTAACACTCTCTATCACCTTAGTTTTACCTTCAGCAAAAAGCCCAGCTAGAAGAATTGCAGATTTAACCTGAGCTGAAGCAACTGGAGTACTGTAAGTGATTGCTTTTAGATTACCACCCTTTATTGTTATCGGAGGATACTCTTCAAAACCTGCAGATTGCTTCTTCTTGCGTCGTGCAATTATATCAGCCCCCATCAACCTTAATGGAGCAGTTATGCGCAACATTGGCCTTTTTGATAATGCCTTATCGGCAACAAGCCTGGATGCAAAACTTTGTCCTGCTAATACGCCCAAAAGTAAACGATAAGTCGTTCCTGAGTCACCTACAAAAATATCTGTAGCGGACCTTTTTAACCCAAACAAACCCTTACCAAAAACAATTACATTATTTTTATTTGTTTTTATTTTAATACCGAGTTTCTGAAAAGCCTGCACTGTAAAACAGCAGTCTTTATTGAAAGGAAAATTTTCTATTCTTGTATTTCCCTGGCTTAAAGCACCAAGTATAATTGCCCGATGCGCGATAGATTTATCGCCGGGTAGACAAACTTCTCCATTAAGGCTCATTTAACCTTCTGAAAAACCCGATCACCTTCACTAACTTTGTTTTTTATATCATTTGTAACAAAGCCTGCAGCTGCCATTGAATCATGCACTTTCTCTACTTTTACATCACCTATATAATTATTATTATGATACACTGAGAAAACCTGGCCAACATCTATGCCATCTTTACTTCCCATATTAAGCACCACAAAATTAAACTCCCGATTAACAACCAAAACTTTTCCTTCTGGCCCAGCAGCAGGAGCTGTTTCTTTAACAGCCTTAGCATTCTTTTTTGCCTTAACTTTAGGCTCGGGTGCTGCCACTGCAGGAACTTCAGGAGTTACCACAATCTTACCCAGCTCTACATCCTGCGACACAGTTTCTAATTCTTTAATCTTTGCCTCTAGTTCCTGTTTTTTAGATTCGAGTTCGCCTAATTTATCTTGAGCCTTTTTAGCATCTTCTTGAGCCAAAGATAATTTTCCCTCCAAATCCTGCCTTAATAATTTTTGCTGCTCAAGATCAGCTTTCAATAACTCAGTTTTTGCCAATGCCTCAGTCTTGCCCATCTTCTCGTTTTGCAAATCGCTGTTTAATTTAACAATCTGATCGCGATTTTCCTGCAGCTGCACTTGAAGATCAGAAGCCATCTTTCTTGACTCATCCAGCCTTTTCTCGGTAAGCCTTTGTTTCGTATTTAATTCCTCAAGCTGAGTTTGAAGCTCAACATTTTTTGCACGCTCTTTTTGAAACAAATAAAAACCTGTCCCAGCCAACACCAAAGAAATAAAAATTAAAACAATTAACAATATTAAGGAAGCACTTGCCCGTTTACCCATATCCCCTCCTTTAAATTTATTTTCTCGAACTTGATTTTTTTAATATAACATTGCTTGATTAAAAATCAAGCTAAATCTTAGTTTATCCCTTTTTTTAATAATTCCCTAAACTCTTTTGGGGCATCGCAAGAAAATTCAATATTTCTTTCTGTGCGCGGATGAAAAAATCCGATTAATTTAGCATGCAGGCAAAGCCGGGCAAAACGATTATTATTACCGTATTTTACGTCTCCAAGAATCGGATGCCCAATATAAGATAAATGCACGCGCAATTGATGTGTCCTTCCGGTATACGGTTCAAGCTCCAATAAACTCAAGCCATTTGCGCGCTTTATTGTACGATAATAAGTCTTGGCATATTTAGTATTCTCAGAGAAACCAACTGCCATGCTTTTTCTCTTTATTGGATGCCTGCCAATAGGCAATTCAATAATGTTTTCATCAAACTCCATCTCTCCTTTTACAACCGCAACATACTGGCGTTTTATGCTGTGTTCTGAAAATTGTTTGGCCAAAGAAAGATGCGCAAAATTTGTCTTGGCAATCACAAGCAGTCCAGAAGTATCCTTGTCAAGCCTGTGCACAATACCCGGGCGGCCGGGATTAATATCTGATAAATTCTTAAAACGATGCATTAGTGCATTTACCAAAGTATGCTCATAATTACCCGGGGCAGGATGCACCACCAAACCAATAGGCTTATTCAAAACCGCTAAATCATCATCCTCATAAATTATTTCTAAAGGAATCTCTTCTGCCTTAAGCCCAATTATCTTTTGCTCCTCAACCAACACAAGCAATTCATCCCCAGATTTAACTTTTTGATGCGGTTTAAGATGAAAATTATCCCCAAGCTTAACCTTGCCATCGCTGATTAATTTTTGAATAAATGTACGAGAAAATCCCTGCTGTTGACGCTCAAAATATTCAAGCAGAAATAAATCCAGCCGTTTTCCAGAATCCTCTGCTAATGCTTTTATTAAATATTTCACTTTTTGAGCCTCATACGCAAAAGGCCACTCAGGGAAAAAATAAACAGGGCAATACTGATAAAATGAAACAAGGTAAGGTCCCAAAAAATAGCAGGATTATCACTACGTATGAATTCAATAATAAACCTTTTTAGAGAATACAACAGCAGATAGGACAAAAATATTTTACCTTCTTTATGCGGTTTATCCTGCATAAGCCTTAAAACAATAAAATTAATCAGCAAAATAAACGAAGATAACAGCTGAGCAGGAATTAAAGTATGCCCAAAACAGCAGCCATTAAAATAACAACCAATCCTGCCAATAGACTGAGCCAAGGCAATAAACGGAGCGATTACATCTAACGTCTTATATAAAGAAACCTTTTTTGTTCTTAAATAAATTATTCCAGATAAGCAACCAGCAATCATGCCTCCATACCAGGAAAGCCCGCCATGCTGCAGCATAATTATTTCAATTGGATTCTTAAGATACTCTGCAATATTTTCAGCTACATAAAACAAGCGCGCTCCCAAAACTCCAAAAACAAAAGCAATAAAACAAAAGTTATAAACAATATCCCCATCTATTCCCTGACGTTTTGCCTGTCGGCTGGATAAATTAGCAGCCACCAAGAAAGCAAGTACCAGCATAAAACCATAAGAATAAATAGTAATCGGCCCGATTTTAAAAAGTATTGGATGCATATTAGTAATTGGTAAAAAACACAGTGCTACTTCTTCTGCCTTAAAATTGATAGCCCCAGCAATACAGCCCCGATACTAATAGAACTATCTGCAATATTAAATACCGGCCAAATACGAAAATCAAGAAAATCTATCACATATCCATATATTGCCCGGTCAATAAGATTCCCGAGGGCACCGGCCAGAACAAGCGCTAATGATACTTCATAAATTAATACCTGTTTTCTTTTCTTTAACTCGAGAAAAATTAAAAATACAGCAATAATCGAAGTAACAACAAACAACGGAACCTGGTTCTTCAACAACCCAAAAGCAGCGCCTCGATTGTGTACCAGTGATAAATGAAATATGCCTTTTATTACTACAATAGACTGGCCAAGAAATAAATTCTTTGTAACTAAAAATTTACTTACCTGATCCAAAAAAAGAATGGCAATTACGATGAACACAATCATCGCGGGGAGAATTTCTTTATTTCTTTTCCTTTTTTTCCTGGCACTTAATGCAAAGGCGAGCCTGCGGAACAGCCTTAAGCCGGCTTTTTGCAATCAAACAATCACATTCTTCGCAAATTCCATAGGTGCCTTCTTCAACCTTCTTAAAAGCATCATCCAGCTCGTAAAGAACTTTCCTGTCATTAGAAGCAATACCCATAGAAAATTCACGATCATAGGTATCAGTTGCTACGTCAGCCATATGGTAGGCATACCCGGAAATATCTCCTGAAGCCTCTTTCTGAGACTTTTTCAAAGTATCTTGCGACATACCTTTGATATCATCAAGAATATCTTCTTTTTTCTTCAGGATAACTTTCTTAAAAGCCACTAAATCTTTCTTGGTATATTTCTTTTTCACTTTATTTTCCCCCTTATGGCTTTGCCTATTGGAAGGCGCACCATTATTCTTTAACTAATGGCCCTTAAACAAGTTTCGCAAATTAAGGGATGCTCCTCAGTCTTACCCACGCTAAAAGAATAGTTCCAACAACGGCTGCATTTCTGCCCATCAGCATGAACTGATTCTACAGCGATTTCAGAATCACCTTCTGATTTTCTTACTTCTACCTGTGAAACCTTAAAGACCTCGCAAAGTTCATGCTTCAGGCTTTCTAAATATGTATAACGTTTTTCATTGTTTGTCAATATATTTATTTTGGCATCAAAAGAACTGCCAATTACTCCCTGTGAACGTTTTTCTTCTAAAGATTTTGCCACAACAGGAATAAGCTCAATTATTGCTTCCATTTCAACGCCCGTACCATCCTGCTCAGCTATTTTTCCTGAAGATTCCTCGGCTCTGGGCCATCCGGCAAGATGCACGCTTAGAACCTGGCAATTTCTCTGCGATTGCGGCATATTCTGCCAGATTTCATCCGCAGTAAACACAAGAATCGGGCTCATAAGCCTAACCACAGCATCCAACACTTCATAAATCGCCGATTGTGCTGCGCGCCTTGAATCAGAACTAGCAGCAAAAGTATAGAGCCTTCCCTTAGCCATATCTAAATAATACATGGATAAGTCTTCATTACAAAAATCATAAATCTTTTTATACGCCTTATTAAATTCAAATTTTTCGTAAGCCTGAGTTACCTCGGAAATAAGCAGATGCAGTTTAAACAAAATCCATTGATCAATCTTCTTTAAGGACGCATAATTTATTGTATCCTTGTCAGGATTAAAATCATAAAGATTGCTCAACATAAAACGTGCAGTATTTCTAATCTTTCTATAGGCTTCAGCAAGCCGCAGCAAAATTTCCGGAGAAATCCGGATATCTTCGTTATAATCACTAGAAGCCACCCACATCCTTAAAATGTCCGCTCCATAATTCTTTATAATATCAAAAGGCGAAATAACATTGCCGATAGACTTAGACATTTTTCTTCCTTCACCATCAACCACAAAACCATGTGTTAAAACTGCCTTAAAAGGGGCTTTGCCATCAATACAAACTGCGGTAATCAATGACGACTGAAACCAACCCCGATGCTGGTCAGAGCCCTCCAAATATAAATCTGCAGGAAATCCTAAATCTTGTCTTTTCTTTAAAACTGCCTGAGAACTTACCCCAGAATCAAACCAGACATCTAAAATATCTATCCCCTTAGAAAAATCCCCTGCTTTACAATGTGGGCATTTTAACCCCTCTGCAATAAAGTCTTTTACATCTCTTTCAAACCAACAATCCGTGCCTTCGCTTGCAACAAAACCAGCAAATCTCTCAATTACCTGCTGATCAAAAAACTGCTCGTTACAATTATTGCAAACCAAAGCCGGAATCGGCACACCCCAATAACGTTGGCGCGATAAACACCAGTCTGGCCTTAGGCCAACCATACTAGCTATTCTTTCTTTGCCGGCCTCAGGAATCCAATTGATATTATCGCGAATCTCGTTAATAAGACTCTGCCTCAAATTACTAAAATCAATAGACAGAAACCATTGTTTAGTAGCACGAAAAATTACCGGATTTTTGCAGCGCCAACAATGCGGGTATGAATGCTGAATTTTACCTGAAAAAAGCAACACCCCTAACCCAGTTAATTTATCCAGAATATTTTTGTTTGCATCGTAAACATTTTGCCCGAAAAACTCTCCCGCGCTTTCGTCAAATTTTCCCTTACTGTCTACTGGCATAATGATTTCTAATTTGTATTTTATGCCGGTAAAATAATCCTCATTTCCATGTCCAGGTGCTGTATGCACAAGCCCGCTTCCATCCTCTTTTGACACATAATCAGCCATGACTACTCGCCCCTTGCGTAACCCAAATGGATGAGTATAAACCAAGCCATCAAGGGACTTGCCGCTGACTTCTTTTATGAGCTCGTATTTTTCTATTCCAGAGGCAGCTAAAACTCTCTTTAATAATTCACTGGCAACAACAAGATTTCCTTTATCAGTTTTAATAAATGAATAAAGAAAATCTGGATGCACTGCAACTGCCACATTAGCAATCAGCGTCCAGGGAGTTGTGGTCCAAATAACCAAGAATGTGTCGTCTGTCTCCTGTCTCCTGTCTCCTGTCGATTCATCTAATTTAAATTTTACAAAAATTGACGGCGAAGAGTGATCCTCATATTCCACTTCTGCCTCGGCAAGCGCGGTCTCACAGCGATAACACCAATTCACCGGTTTAAGTCCCCGATATATATACCCCTTCTGCGCCAATTCCCCAAAAGAGACCACAATCGCCTCTTCATAATCACGGCTCAAAGTTAAATAAGGATTTTGCCAATCCCCAAAAACACCTAGGCGCTGAAATTGCTCTCGCTGATTGCCCACATACTTCATTGCATAATCAAAAGCTTTCTTCCTGAATTCCACCTGGCCAATCTGATATTTGCTAATTTTTAACTCTTTAAATAATTGATGCTCGATAGGCAGGCCGTGACAATCCCAACCCGGAACATAAGCAGAGTCAAAACCTTGCATAGTCTTAAACTTAACAACAATGTCTTTTAAAGTTTTATTAAGCGCATGCCCAAGATGAATATCTCCATTAGCATAAGGGGGCCCGTCGTGCAGGACATATTTCGGCTTACCCTGCATTTTCTGACGGATTAATTTATAGATATCTTTATCCAGCCATTCTTTCAAAAAAACCGGCTCGCGCTTAGGCAAATCTGCCTTCATCGCAAAATTAGTCTTTGGCAAATTAAGTGTATTTTTATAATCCATTTTATTATGATTACTTGATGTATTTTCCAATAATTATATCCAAGTCTTTCTTTGTTTTTTCAGGAATCAGTTTTGGATCGGTAATAATAGCATACTGGAGCGCATCCTTACAACTACATTTTCTTTCTTCCGGCAAATTCTTTATAGTCTTTAACAAAATCTTTCTGGCATTTTCTGTGTTTTTGTTCAAATTCGCAATCACCATCTCCACTGTTACTGACGCATGCTCTTGGTGCCAACAATCATAATCCGTAATTGCCGCAAGGCTGGAGTAACAAATTTCAGCTTCACGGGCAAGCTTTGCCTCGGCAATATTGGTCATACCAATAATATCCATACCCCAGCTGCGATAAAGATTTGATTCGGCCAAAGTAGAAAACGCCGGGCCTTCCATATTAATATAAGTCCCCTTAGAGTGCATTCTTAATTTCAAGCTTTCCCCAGCCAAAAACACTACGTGGCTTAATTGCGAACACACCGGATGGGCAAAAACAATATGCGCAGTAATCCCCTGGTTAAAAAAAGTCATTTCCCGTCCGTAATTAGTGCGGTCTACAAATTGATCGGCAACTACAAAATCAAGCGGGCGCATTGATTCTTTAAGGCTACCGCAGGCGCTCATTGAAATAATTCTTTCTACGCCTAATTTTTTCATTGCATAAATATTTGCACGATAATTAATTTCACTGGGAGAAATCCTGTGCCCAACACCATGCCGAGGCAGAAAAACAACTTCTTTGCCTTCAAGTGTTCCACAAACTAATTTATCCGAAGGTTTGCCAAAAGGCGTATCTACTTCAATTTCCTTGATATCGCAAAAACCTTCTATTTTATATAAACCACTACCGCCTATAATACCTATTTTGGACATAGGCATTCTCCTTCATTTAGATCCCCACCGCAGCACGGACATAGGCCTTGACAGTTTTCTTTACATAAAATTTTAATGGGGTAAT
>JACROS010000004.1 GCA_016214325.1 Candidatus Omnitrophota bacterium
CTCTGTAGTCTAAATAAATTCTTCCAGTCATATTTTCAGTAAGATTATATCGCCAGGCGCTAAGTAAATAGGGACCCCAGTCTTTTGATTTACCCGGCATAAACTGAACATGCATTAAAGGGTCTTTCAAACTTTGATTAAATTGTGGAATATACAGTATCGGAAACTTTGACACAAAAAAATCAGCTCCCTTAATCTGAATCTTATTCTTTGGATAAATATTTACTTCTTTTGCTCCCATGCGATAATGCGGATGATCAAAATTACAAGTAGAAACCTTTGCATTTAGAGCAATAAACTGGTTTGGGCCGGCTTTTTCAATTCTTGTCGCCTTTCCAAAATAAGGATTTGAACGAAACGTAGCTTCATCAATTATTCCAGACTGCGTGGCGAAATTATAACTTACTTTATCTCCTACAATCAAAGCATCTTTGTCTTCAATTTTAACATTGCCTTCAGCAAAACCTTCCTTAGACAAAGTATTTACTTTCAAACTCTGACAACTTAATTTTGAACCTTTATAATCAATTTCTACATTCCCAGAAGCACTAACTTCATTTTTTGTACCTGCATATTCAACTGTATCTCCATTTACAACCAAAGGTTCCTGGCCATCCTTTGCAACAACTTGCTCATTCCAAACAGCAGCCTCAGCAACAGCTATATTACTCCAATCAGAATCATCGCTAGTAGCATTCTCCACCTCTATTAAAACATCGTCTGATGCCTTTTTAGGTTTTTCTGCATTTAAAACACCAGCATCAGAAGAAGAATCATTCTTAACATCTTGGACGCTAACAGTTGTTTCTGCAGTATCCAATGCTTTTGCAACATTTTCTTTTTTTGCGTTTACGCGATGTTCTTCCTGAGCATATAAATAAAACTTGGCCCCAATGTAAACTTGAACAAAAATAATCAAGCCACAAAAAACAAACAAAAACATTTTTTTCATTTTGTTTTGATTTGGTTTCTCTGGGCCTGTATTTTCTAGATTCTCAATCATTTATTTAGGTATCTTTTTGTAATCTTCTAAAAACCTTTGTATTCCAATATCAGTTAACGGATGCTTAATTAATTGTTCAATAACATTGAAGGGAATTGTTGCAATATCTGCACCAACCAAAGCTGCATCCAAAACATGCACTGGATTACGTACTGAAGCAACAATAATTTGAGTTTTAAAACCATAATTCTTATAAATGGTTTTAATGTTTCTGATCAAATCCATCCCAACCTGTGCAATATCATCAAGCCTTCCAATAAATGGTGAAATATAATCTGCACCAGCTTTTGCTGCCAGTAATGCCTGTGTTGCAGAAAAACACAAAGTTACATTTGTCTTAATATTTTCTTTGGCCAAAACTTTTACTGCTTTTAATCCATCTTTAGTTAACGGAACTTTAATAATAATGTTTTTTGCTAAACTCGCCAATTCCCGCGCTTCTTTAATCATACTCTCTGCTTCTAAACTAATTACTTCTCCGCTTACTGGGCCTGAAACTAAAGCACAAATTTCTTTTAAGACTTCCTGAGCAGGGCGTTTTTCTTTTGAAATTAAACTAGGATTTGTAGTTACCCCATCAATAACACCTAAATTTAATGCTTCTTTAATTTCATTCACGTTTGCAGTATCAATAAAAATTTTCATTCACTAACCCCTTCTCTTACCAAAATTGCAGCTCCAATTAAACCAGCATCATCCCCTAAAGCTGCTTTATAAATTCTTACATGCTTAGCCTGCACAGTCATTGCGCGCTTAAGAATGGTTTCTTTAACCTGATCAAATAAAACTTTTCCAGCATTGGCTACTCCACCTCCGATTACAATACAATCAGGACTAAGCAAATTAATTACGCCAGAAAGAGCAATCCCTAAAATATTACCAGCATCTTTCCATATGTTAATAGCATTACGATTTCCTTGTCCTGCTAATGCACTTAATTGCTCCAGAGTTATTTTTTTTCTAAAAATCTTCTCAGCCTGCTGTATAATTCTTTTGTTTCCAATATATGCTTCAAGACAAGCAATTCCGCCACAATTACACTTTGGCCCTGTTTGATTTACTGGAACATGCCCCAGCTCTCCAGTAGCATTAGTAGATGCCCGAAAGAGCTCGCCATTTAAAATCAACCCCCCACCTACTCCAGTCCCAAGTGTAAGGCAGACAATATGTTTCATTCCTCTTGCAGCACCAACTCTTGATTCAGCTAAGGCCATAACATTAGCATCATTATCAACAAATGTTTTAATGCCAAGCTTTGCCTGTAACTTATCTTTTAGAAACACGTTCTTCCAGCCTGGAATATTTGGGAAATAATGCACTATGCCATTTTTGTAGTCAATTGGACCGGGTAAACCAAGGCCGATCCCTAGAATATCTTTCTTGTTCAAATTATTTTTAGAAATGATTTTGTTAATAGAAGAAACAACTGCAGAAATCAGACTTTCTTTAATAGAAAAAACAGGAGTGCAGAGAACAAATCTATCTTTGATTAAAAGATTTTCATCTACTAAAGCGATTCTTAAATTCGTCCCGCCTAAATCTATACTAATAATATATTTATTCTTCATTTTGAAGTATTTTATATTAAAAATACTTCCAATGCAAGAATTAAAGTTAGGTTAATTTGCAGTACATTAGTTGGTTAATTAAATAGAAAGCTTGATTAACTTATTCCAGATTCTAATATAACTAAAACATCTTTTAAGGTGGGGTCTGTTGCACAACACTCTTCTTCCTGTTTTCTAAGAATATCTGCAATACAAGAGAGTAGTTTC
>JACROS010000017.1 GCA_016214325.1 Candidatus Omnitrophota bacterium
GCCTAACTTCTAAAACTCCTTGGAATAAACAAGACTACTTTAACCAATACCAGCAATCATTTACCAAAGGAGAATACAACACCAAAGAAACAGTTTATACCCCTTCTGGACAGGTAGTAAGGAGTTATATGTCAGGAGGGATGATGCTAAAAGTAAATTTCTCTAAGTTAGGAGATGCGCTTGCTGTAAATAGCGCTGGTAGCCCAATTGTGGTTGTAGCAATTCCTAGCCGCAATATTGAGCCTCAAACAATTGCAGAAAGTATTAATGCCGTAGTGATTACTGCAAGGATACCAAGTGAATCAGGATTAAGTAAGCTCGAAATAGCTGTTGGAAATGAATTCCCAGAAAAAGTAAATAATACCAAGTTAGGACTAGAAAAGCTTCCAATTGCATTTGATGCAAGAGTAGCAGCACCAAGCCTTAATGAATTTCTTAGAAGAGAGAAGAAAAGTGGAGGTGGAAATGTTTCATCTGCATCTTCAGCGGTGGAGAATAAAACAGAACCGTCCCCGTTATTTACTGTGACTAACGATGAAACCAGAGATGAAATAGCAATGTTTTCTGATTTGAATACTTTAAATTTTAATAAACCTGTTTCTTTTAAAATAAAGGCTGGTTCTGATATTAGAGTTGGACATTTTGAAAGAAAATTTACTTATTTATTAGAGAAAAAACTACTTTCTTTGGGTGCAAAGGAAGTAGAAGAGGGTACTAGTTTTGTTCGTGAAGTTCCTGCTGAAGGTGATACCTTGGAAGTTACTTTAGAAACTAAACGTAGTAAATTAAAAGATAGGTTCATTATCAATTATACTATTAAAGCAGTGGAAGGATCGAAGATTCAGTATTCATATAGTGGTTCTTATTCCATTACTACTGCCAATGGTTCCGATGGTTTAGACTATATTAATACCATTGGGGTAAAGAATAAAATTTATAGGTTGCTTTATGTTGCTGCCGGGGATGACTTGGCTACCATAGTAGAATATTTAGATAATTTTCCTGCTATAAACGAAGTTTGGATGGAAGATCTGCATTTTGACGTAAATTCTCTTGCTTCAGAATTAGAGATACGATTAAAGTTAGCGTTGAATTCTGATCAGTTATCTAAGTTAAAAGATACTGGTAAACTAGATATAGGTATCTTTTATAATGGACGGATGATTATTTTACATTTTCGAGAACAAGATGCTTTATTAAAAGCTTCGGAAGGGAATAATGCTGATCTTATAATAGTAAAACTTCCGGGTTCCAGGGGCACCACTAGTGAACATAAGGATTTTTGGCCAAGAGTATTATCGAGAGCCCACGTAGGAAGCTTGATTTGTGTGAGGTTGGCCACTCCTCCGAAAGGGTTAGTAGATTATAGTTTCTGGGAACGTTTAGGGCAAGCTCTGCGTATAGGGAGTGTTAAAAAATATTTTAAAACGCTTATTGGGAGAAAAAACCATGGTTTAGGAGATTTCGTATTGGAAGAATTAAGATGGGTGCAACCTAGTTATTTTCGGGAGATAACAGGAAAAAACAACAAAGTATTATTGCTTTATCCAAAGAAAAATAATGATTTATTGTTTAGCATTCTAAATGGACTGGTTAAAGATTGGGTTGTTATTAGAGTTGAACCAGAGAGTATTGTTAATGGATGGTCTCGTGTATCAGGAGTCGGCTCTTCGGCGCTGGAGAATAAAATAGAACCGTCCCCGTTAGTACGAGTTAATATGGGGATGGTTCCTTTTGATGATGGGAATATAGGAGTTATAGGTCAAAATTTTGCTGATAGAGCATATGGAGGGTATTTGGATTCAGATACTGTTATTGCTGAGATTAGGGAAATTGCAGCAAGAGATGGTTTAGATGCGTTAAGATCCGGGACTATACAAAAGACGAATAAGAGGCTTTATGGTAGAGGTTTGAGTCAATCTGGAGGTTGGGGTGATGCTGTGATTATGGCAGGATTTGAGTATATTGATGGTAGACCGGGAGTATCTATCAGCAAGGATGAAGTTTTGGATAGGATTAGAAAAATTGCTAGTGAAAAAGGGGTAGAAGAGCTAAAACCAGAATATGTCCAAGAAACAGACGAGGGATTTAAGTTATATTCTGCAGCTATGCTTTATTTCGGTACCTGGGGAAAAGCAGTAGCAGCCGTTTTTGATTATGATCAGATTAAGAAAAGAATTGAAAAAGATGTTCAGGATGCGTCAGAAGAGACGGGTAGCTCTTCTCGAAGAGTAAAAGTTGACCTATTTAGTAAGTACCCTTTATTGAGTAGTTATCAGCCTCAAGACTTGAAATCAACATTACAATGGCTTAACTTGCATCGGGAAGAGTTGGGTGGGTGTAGTTTCAAACAGCTTATCCGGGTATTTATAGAGAAAGGGAGGCTTCCTGAGGGTGAAAATGCGCAAACCTGGGAGCGAGGTGCAAGCGCATTCGTTTTTTATCTAAATAATAGATTATTGCAGACTTATCAGCCTAAAGATTTAAGAACAACATTGTATTGGCTTGAGCAGCACAGATTTGATCTGGGTGGTAATAGTTTGAATTATCTGGTAGATGCTCTTTCAATAGCAGGTAAGCTTCCTAAAGATGTTAGTGAGGAAACCTGGAAGTTTGCCGCAGGTGCTTATGATTTTTATTTAAAAAGCAATTTATTAAAAGAATACCAACCTAAAGAAATAAGGAGAACTTTAAATTGGCTTTATGAACATCGTGATGAGTTAGGTAATAATAGCTTAAGTTATCTTGTATTCTGTTTTTCTGTCGCAGGTAAGATTCCTGAGGAGAATGAGAGACGATGGGGAACCGAGGCAGGTTCTTTTGCCCGTGCTATTCAAGAAAAAAAAGTTATCCTGAGAGAAATCAAAAGAATCTGGCAGTCAGGAGAAGGTTGGGTTGGTTTTATAAATGATATTTCCCGCTTGAGAGCTCTTTTTAATCCAAAATTACTATTAAATCTTAGGACAGGAAAACCTGTTAGTTATGGCTATAGAATTAGAATTCTTAGCTATGCTTATGATCTCTATGGTAAAGAATATATTAGGAAGATTAAAAATAAAGGGGACGGTTTTAAGTTTTCTGGTTCTTCACCGGTGGACGACAGCGTAAACTCAGCGTCTTCGGGGGTGGAGAAAAAAGGTGGTATTGATTTTCGCGCATTGCCTATTGTTACTCAAGCAGTCTCTAGTTTGGGCCTAAATACTATGAGTTATGACCTACGAGCTAAACTCAGCCAACTCGACGTGAATGCAGAATTAGCGGCAATTAATAAGCTCCTAAACGCGGGAATCACGCCTTCTACTGATCGCCTCAAAGCATGCGCGCAGGCGGCGTATTTATTTAGTCAATCCCCCGAAGAAAATGCCAAAATTCTCTCCTGTATCGCCCAACTGTTGCGCAAAGAAGAAAGTGAGTGTTGTGATACAGAGTCTGTTTTAAAGGATATCCTTATTGTATTAGAAGACGGTTAAATACAAATTACTCGATACTTTGAGTAATTAAAAGAAAAATTCTTGACAATTTAAAGTTATACTTTAAAATGTCATTATGTAAGGTAAACCTAACATATGTAAGGTTAAATTTATGGTTACTACATTCCAAATCGAAGATATTATTGCCTCTGCTTCTAAGCTAGCGATATTGCGAGTTTTCGTTTCCCATAAAGGACTCAAAGCTACAGGACGCCAAATTGCCAAGCTTGTGGGATATTCTGTTCCTTCCACCCATGACTCATTAAAAAATCTACATGAAAGTAATATTCTAAAATTAGACATTATAGGCAAACAACATATCTATACTCTTAATGAAGACGATAGAATTGTTCAAAAAATTATTCGTCCTATGTTTGCTGCTGAAAGTAACTTTAAGAAAGAAATCCGGAATTTTCTATTGGACGAGCTAAAGAGGTCTAAAATCAAAGAGAAAATAGCGTCTTTAATCCTTTATGGGAGTGTGCAAACCGAGAATGCAAAAAGAGGAAGCGATGTTGATGTTGCTGTAGTGGTATCTCGACCCACAGATCTTCAAAGAGTGGAGGACATTTTTCTCTCTGGGATAGCCCCTAGATTCAAAGCATATTTTGGCTTCCATATTGATCCCTATATTAAGTCAGTTGACGAATTTAAGAAACGGCTCAAGAATAATAAACCGCCGGTTTCAACGTTGATGAAATCTTATTCTATTTTGCTTGGTAAAGAACCATTAGAGATGTAGATATGACCGCCCGCGTGATGAAAATTAGACAGGAAGATAAGTCTGTAGCAGTAGATTATTTGAAAAAGGCAACCGATAATTATGAACAAATGTTAGCTGCTTTTAATACTTCTAATTGGAATGCGGCAGCAACATTAGCTGTTCAATGCGCTATATCATCGGCGGATGCGATTTGCGTTCATAAAAAGGGTGTTCGTTCGGTATCTCAAGATCATTTGGATGTTTGCGATTTAGTCGCTAGTTTGCCGCTTGAAGAAGCGCAGGAGAAATCTAGGCAGTTACGTAAAATCATCGCTCGCAAAAATCTGGTTCAGTATGAATGTCGTAGTGTGCACAAGACTGATGCTGATGAAATGGTTAAGGTAACGACGAGAGTCTATCAGTGGGTAAGAGAGATAGTAGGCAGCTAAAGTCTCTGGCGTTTGAAGAAAGCAGTTGTCTCAAGGAATGTGCTTAAACGCATATCTATTTAGTAATACTCCCGAAGAAAATGTCAAAATTCTCTTCTGTATCGCCCAACTACTTAGAAAAGTTGTCAGCTTGTAATCATTGTGGTAAAATAAAATTTATACTATGAGCAATTTTAATTTAATTCATCAGGAAAAGCATACTAAGGCGCGGCTTGGGAAGATTTTTACTTCTCGAGGAGAAATCTCGACTCCTTGTTTTATGCCGGTTGGAACACAGGGGACAGTAAAAGCGCTTTCTCCTCAAGAGCTTAATGATTCTGGAGCCAAAATTATTTTATCTAATGCTTATCATTTGTTTTTGCGCCCGGGAATGGAGCTTATTAAAAAAGCTGGCGGCTTGCATAATTTTATCGGTTGGAATAAGCCGATGCTTACAGATAGCGGCGGTTTTCAGATTTTTAGCCTTGCGCTTTTACGTAAGGTAAGCGATAAAGGGGTTGAATTTCAGTCGCACATTGACGGAATGAGGCATTTTTTGTCTCCTGAAGATGTGATGCAAGTGCAGCATGATTTAGGCGCTGATATTATTATGCCTCTTGATGAGTGCGTGCATTATCCATGCAGCAAGGACCATGCTGAAGTGGCTATGCATAGGACTCTTGATTGGGCCAAGCGTTCTAAATTGGCGCATGATTCAATCCGGCGACCGGCGACCGGCGACCGGAGACTGCTCTTTGGCATTGTTCAGGGAGCAACTTATGATGATTTGCGCAAAGTTTGTGCCGAAGAAATAGTAAATATGGATTTTGATGGTTATGCCATAGGCGGAGTTTCGGTTGGTGAGCCAAAAAATTTGTTATATAATATTATTCAGCTTGTTTCGGGATTTTTGCCGCAGGATAAGCCTCGTTATGTGATGGGTGTAGGGACGCCTGTAGATTTAGTAGAGGCTGTGGAGCATGGGATAGATATGTTTGATTGCGTGGTGCCGACTCGTTATGGAAGAAATGGTACTGCTTTTACCAGCCTCGGCAAAATGGTTGTTCGCAATGCTCCTTACATAGAAGATTTTAGGCCGCTGGATCCGGAATGCAGTTGTTATTGCTGCCGTAATTTTACTCGCGCATATCTGAGGCATTTATTTAATACCGAGGAGATTTTAGGTTTGCGTTTAATTTCTTTGCACAACATTCACTATTATCTTGATTTAATGAGCAAGGTTAGAGAAGCAATCAGACAGGATAATTTTAGGGAATTTAAAAAAGATTTCTTGGCAAGATATACCGTAACTAACCAAGGTTAGAAAATATGCGTATTGATATAATTACAATTTTTCCTAAGATGTTTTCGGCGGTGCTGGATGAGTCTATTGTTAAACGCGCACAAGCCAAAGGTAAAGTTAAGATAAATGTTTATGATTTGCGCGATTATACTGCGGATAAGCATCGCAAAGTTGATGACCGGCCATTTGGCGGTGGAAGCGGGATGGTAATTTGTGCAGAGCCTGTTTTTAGGGCGGTTAAGTCAATAATGCGCACTGTTCGTCGTAAGCCGCATGTGATCTTGTTGTGCCCGCAAGGAAAGAAATTAAATCAGGCTATTGCCAAAAAGCTGGCTAAAAATAATCATTTAGTGCTTATTTGTGGCCATTATGAAGGAATTGATGAAAGGGTTCGCCAGAAATTAGTAGATGAAGAGATTTCTATAGGCGATTATGTTTTAACCGGAGGAGAGCTTCCAGCAATGGTTTTGGTGGATGCTTTAACAAGGCTTGTTCCCGGGGTTTTGGGAGATAAAAATTCCTTGAATTTTGAGTCATTTGAAGGTAATCTATTAGAATATCCTCAGTATACCCGGCCGGCAAATTTCAGGAATTTTTTAGTGCCGCAGGTTTTGTTGTCGGGTGATCATAAAAAAATTGAGGCTTGGAGGAAACAGCAGGCTTTAAAAAGGACAAAGCAAAAGAGGCCTGATTTATTAAAAGTTTAGGAGGAAAAAATGGACAAACTAAAAATTATTAAAGACCAGTTTGTAAAAAAAGATCTCCCAAAATTTGGCGTGGGAGATACGGTTAAGGTAATGACAAAAATACCTGAAGGCACAGATAAAGTGCGTTTGCATCCTTTTGAGGGTGTAGTAATTGCCAAGCAAGGCTCAGGCGTAAGCTCAAGTTTTACCGTTAGAAAAGTTTCATACGGTGAAGGGATTGAGCGTGTTTTCCCGCTTTATTCGCCTAGTATTGATCGAATTGAGTTGATTCGTTCTGGTAAAGTAAAACGCGCCAAGCTTTATTATTTAAGAGGCAAGGTTGGTAAGCGGGCCACAAAGATTGAAAGCAAAGAAGAAAAAGCTTAAATAAAATTGCTATATTACGAGCGTAAATTAAAGAAAAAGGGTTTTGATTTTGTCATTGGTGTGGATGAAGCAGGAAGAGGCCCTTTAGCAGGACCAGTAGTTGCGGCTGCTGTTGCGCTTAAAACCTTTAGTTTTAAAAATCGCATTGATGATTCCAAGAAATTAACTGCACTTAGCCGCCAGAACGCATTCTTTGAAATTGCCGAGAAATCTTTGTTCGGTATTGGGATTGTCAGTGAAGCAATGATTGACCGCATTAATATTTTAGAGGCAACTCGTGTTGCAATGCACAGGGCCATCGCCTCTTTGACAGAAAAATCAGAATTCGCGCAGGTGAAAAATGCGCATGTAATTGTAGACGGTGATATTAAACTTGGTATTGATTTTCCTTGCGTAAGCATTATTAAGGGAGACGCCAAATCAAAAAGCATTGCCTGTGCTTCAATTCTTGCCAAGGTTACCCGGGACCAGATAATGCTTATTTATGATAAAGTTTTCCCGGTGTATGGTTTTAGTAAGCATAAAGGATATCCGACGAAAGAGCACAGGGATATTTTAAAGAAACACGGCCCTTCAGCCATTCACAGGAAAACTTTTTACGGTGTCTAAGCAAAGAATACAATTAGGCAGGTCGTCAGAAGAGCTGGCTGTAGATTTCTTAAAGAAAAATGGTTTTAAAATTATAGAGTGTAATTTTCGGACAGAGCTTGGTGAGATAGATATTATTGCTCTTGAAAATAAAACAGTTTGTTTTGTGGAAGTAAAGTCAAGAAGCTCCTTAAAATTCGGTTCAGGATTTGACGCTTTGCTTGGTTCAAAGCAAAAACAAATTGCTAAGACAGCATTAATTTATCTCAAAGAAAATAATCTTTTGGAAAAAAAAGCAAGGTTTGATGTAGTTTCTTTAACTGGGCCGCTTGGTTCTCAGAAAATTGAATTGATTAGAAATGCCTTTGAGTTGAGCCCAAGTTTTACCTACTAAAATATGCTGACTGATATTCAAATCGCCCAAAAGGCAAAAAAACTTCCCATAGAAACAATTGCAAAGAAATTAAGAATTGATAAGAAGTATCTTATTAATTACGGTAAATTTATTGCTAAAATAGATTTGCCTATTTTGGACAATCTTTCAAAACGTCGTCAGGGAAAATATGTTCTGGTGACAGCGATTACTCCTACTCCTTTGGGAGAGGGTAAGACTGTAACTACAATTGGCCTGGCTATGGCTTTAAATAGATTAAATCATTTAGCTTCTGTGTGTATTCGCCAGCCTTCGCTTGGGCCGGTATTCGGGATTAAGGGCAGTGCTGGAGGAGGAGGCTATTCTCAGGTTCTTCCCAGAGAAGATTTTGATTTACATTTTACCGGCGATGCGCACGCAGTGGGCCTTGCGCATAATGTGGCAGCTGCATTCTTGGATAATTCTCTTTTTCGCGGTAACCGCCTTGGTATAGATATTAATAAAATTTATTGGCGAAGAGTTGTTGATATTGGGGACCGTTTTTTGAGAAATTTAAAAATCGGCCTAGGGACAAAAAATGACGGCATTCCGCGGGATAGCGGTTTTGATATTACTGCAAGCTCTGAAATTATGACTATTCTTGCTTTGAGCCGCGATTTTATGGACCTTAGAAAACGCTTAAGCAGGATTGTTTTAGCAGATACAAAAAAATCTGTGTCTTTAAGCGCTGAGGATTTAAAAGTCGCAGGCCTCATGGCTGTTCTTTTAAAGGATGCGATTAAGCCAAATTTAATTCAGACCATTGAGAATACTCCTTGTTTTGTGCACACCGGGCCCTTTGCAAATATTGCTCATGGCAATAGTTCAATTATTCAGGATAAAATTGCTTTGGCATTATCTGATTTTGTAGTTACCGAGGCTGGCTTTGGAGCAGATTGCGGAGCAGAGAAGTTTTTTAATATTAAATGCCGGGCAGCAGGATTAAGTCCGGATGTGGCAGTGATTGTTGTTTCTTTGCGGGCAATAAAGGCGCATAGCGGAATATGCAAGATTGTTCCCGGAAAACCTCTTGAAGAGTGTTTAGGTAAAGAAAATCTTGATGCGCTAGAAAAGGGCGCAGCTAATCTAGAAAAGCAGATTGAGAATATTAAAATATTTGGTGTTCCGGTGGTAGTGGCGATTAATAAATTTAATTCTGATAGTGTTAAAGAGATAGAATTCTTGAAGAGAAAAGCATTTACATTTGGTGCAGATGATTGCGTGGTAAGTGAAGTTTGGCAAAAAGGCGGTAAAGGCGGCGAGGATTTGGCAAAAGCAGTAGTAAAATTTTCCAGTGCTTCTAAAAAGTTCAAATTTCTATATTCGTTAAATTCTCCAATAAGAGAAAAAATAAATTTGATTGCGACTAAGATTTATGGTGCAAAATCAGTTTCTTATTCAGAAACAGCCGAGAAGCAGATTAGGCTTTGTAATAAACGCGGTTGGGATAAGCTCGCAGTTTGTATGGCTAAAACCCCGCTTTCTCTTTCGCACGATCCTGGCCTTAAAGCCAGGCCAAAAGATTTTGTTTTACCAGTAAGAGATATTCGGCCATTCATCGGAGCTGGGTTTTTATCTGTTTTATGCGGGGCAATCCAGACTATGCCTGGGCTTCCGAAACATCCTCGGGGGGAGAATATTGATATTGACAAAGAGGGCAACATTAAGGGGTTATCATGAGCCAATACAAGGCAGAAAGTTTAAAGAAGTATTTTGATGATTTAGCGGCAAAAATACCTGCTCCGGGGGGCGGTTCAGCTGCAGCTTTAGCTGCTGCAAGCGCAGCTTCTTTAATTAGCATGGTAGTTAATTTTACTATTGGTAAGCCTAAGTATGCTCAGCATGAAAATGAATTAAAAGAGATTTTAGAGAAATCTGAGAAATTAAGAGGAGATTTTCTTAATTTAGTGGACTTGGATGTTATTGCTTATCAGAGCAAAGATGTCCGTAATGCGCTGGATGTGCCTTTTATGTTAGCGCGGCTTTGTTTTGAGGCAATTAAGTTGTGCGGTGATCTTGTTGAAAAAAGTAATGTGAATTTGATTAGCGACGTGGCAGTTGCGGCAATCTTGCTGGAATCTGCTTTTGTAAGTGCCTATTTTAATGTGGATATAAATCTTAAATTGCTCGGGGATAAAGAACTGGAAGAAAAAATACGCGCAGAGTTATCGCAAAAAGAAAAGCAGGCCAGGAAGATCAGGAAAGAAACGGAGGAGAGGGTTGGCCAAATTATTGGAAGGTAAAATAATTGCTGAAAGAATTAAAGAAGAGCTGAAGAAGAGTATTCAGTCTTTAGAAATAAAGCCTGTTTTGGCAAGTATTCAGGTTGGAACAAATGCTGGGACAAATAGTTATGTTTTGAGCCAACAGAAAACTGCACAAATGTTGGGAGTCGATTATCGCCTGAAGGAGTTTGCAGGAGATGTTTCTGAGGCAGAATTAATTGATTTCATTCATAAATTAAATTCTGACAAGACTGTCAATGGTATCATTGTGCAAATGCCGCTTCCAGAGCATATTGATTGCAGAAAAATTATCCAGTTTATAAAACCGCAGAAAGATGCAGAAGGGGTGCATCCTGAAAATATCGGAAAGGTGCTTTACGGACAGGGGAAGATTCTGCCTTGTACTCCTGCGGCGGTGATGGAACTGCTAAATGAAACTGGTATTGATTTATATGGTAAGGAAGTTGTAGTAGTCGGCCATAGTGATATTGTGGGTAGGCCGCTTTCGCTTTTGTTGCTAAACAGATTTTCTACAGTTACGGTTTGCCATATTGCAACTTCAAAAGCAGGTAAGCTGGAGGAGCACGTAAAAAGAGCAGATGTTTTGATTGTGGCAGTAGGAAAAGCAGAGTTAATCAAGGGGGAGCTTGTTAAAGAAAAAGCAATAGTAATTGATGTTGGAATAAACAGGGTTGGTGGTAAGATTGTCGGAGATGTAGAATTTGAGCAGGCTCAAAAGCGCGCTTCCTTTATTACGCCGGTTCCCGGAGGAGTAGGGCCATTGACAGTGGCTATGCTTATGCGTAATTTAATCGAAACAACTAAAGTTTAAGATGATATTTTCTCTTCGTTTGACAACATTTATAAACTGGTTTCGCCGCAATTTTGGCTTAACTGATGTTTTAAATGGCGCAGGCAACAAGAAGGTAAAAATTTTTATTTTTATTGCTTCGGTGGTATTGATTGGAATAATAGGGTTAATTCGTTTTTTTATCGGCCCGGAATTTGCCCTTTCAATATTTTATTTATTGCCTGTTTTTTTATGTAGTTGGTTTGTCGGAAGGTCTGCTGGTATAGCAGTTTCTATTTTAAGCGCTACGAGCTGGTTGTATTTTGACCTCCTGTCTAGGAATTATTTTTCCCATTTTCTAATACCATTTGTTAATGAGACTTTTAGGCTGAGCGTTTTTTTAATTATTAGCTTTATTATTTCTGCGTTAAAAAAAGCATTGGCGCAAGAAAAAACACTGGCGAGTTTTGATTATTTGACTGGCGTGGTTAATCGCAGGGTTTTTTATGAGTTAGCTGTAATTGAAATAGACAGGTTCCGCAGGTATTCTCATCCGTTTGCAGCGCTTTTTATAGATATTGATAATTTTAAAAAAATAAATGATACTTTTGGCCATCAGTTGGGAGATGCGCTTTTGTATACAGTGGCTAATGTTATTAAAGATAATCTGCGTTCAACTGATATAGTTTCTCGCATTGGAGGAGATGAATTTGCTGTGCTTTTGACTGAGACTAATATTGAGGCTGCCAAAGTAATTTCTCCTCGCCTGCATGCACTTTTAACCGAAACAATGAAGAAAAACGGCTGGGCAGTTACTTTTAGTATTGGAGCGGCTGCTTTTGGTAAACCTCCTAGCAATATTGATGAATTGATGCGCAAACTTGATACTTTAATGTATGGGGCAAAACGCCAGGGAAAAAACAGTATAAAATTTGAAGTGGTGGGAAATGAGTCTTAGAGATAAAATACGGTCTGGGAAATTTGTGGTTACTTCAGAGATCGGCCCTCCAAAAGGGATTGATACTAGCCATTTACTTGATAATGCCAGGCTTGTCAGTGCGAGAGTAGATGCTCTGAATGTTACTGATTTACAAAACTCGGTAATGCGTCTTGGCTCTCTGGTGGTTAGTAATTTATTAAAACAAAATGGAATTGAACCGGTATTTCAGATTACCTGCCGCGATAGGAATCGGCTTGCTCTTCAATCGGATTTGCTTTCTGCCGCAAGCCTTGGAATTGAAAATGTATTGATTTTAACTGGGGATCATCCGACGCGCGGGGATCATCCTGAAGCAAAGCCGGTATTTGATTTGGATTCTGTGCAGTTACTGCAGGCAGCAAAGAAGCTGGAAAATGGTTTTGATATGAATAATAATAAGCTTGATGGAACTGTTCCTAAATTTCATCTTGGGGCAGTGGTTAATCCCGGAGCTGATCCACTTGAGCCGCAGATCATAAAAATGGAGAAGAAAATCGAGGCTGGAGCTGAATTTTTCCAGACGCAGGCAATCTTTGATGCAAAAGTAATGGAAAACTTTTTAAACAAAATCCGGCATTTAAAAACGGTAATTTTAGGCGGGGTTGTTTTACTTAAGTCTAGCGGGATGTGCCGTTATATGAATAAAAATATCCCCGGGATGTTTGTTCCGGACAATCTGATTAAAGAAATGGAGCAGGCCAGCGACAGGAGAGCAGTTGCTGTTGAGATTGCTGCGCGTTTAATTAAACAAATAAAACCTATGTGTCAAGGCATCCATTTGATGCCGATTGGCCAGGATAAACTTGTGCCGCGCGTCTTAGACGCTTGCGGACTTTAAGAATATGAAAAAAATTGTTATTATTGGAGCTTCGGTTGCAGGCCATAATCTTGCTTTAAACTTAAGGCAAAAGGATAAAGATTTTTCAATCAGCCTTATTAGTGATGAAAACTGTTTGTTGTATGATAAGAATAAATTGATTGATTTTGTTTCTGGGAGAGTAAAAGAAAATGATTTGTTTCTTGCTGGGGCAGATGTTTATCAAAATAATAATATTAATTTTGTTTCCGGCAAGAAGGTCAACGTGGTTAATACCGATAGAAAACAGGTTTATTTTAAGGAAAAAGGAAGCGTGGAATATGATTTTCTAGTGATTGCTTCTGGAAGAAGGGTGGTTCTGCCTGAAATTCCTGGAGCAAAAAAAGACGGAGTATTTGTTTTAAACACCTTAGAGGATTATAAAAAGTTTATAAACAGCATTATTAGAGAAACGGTTTGCGTAGTTGGTTCAGATGAGCGCGCATTAAATTTGGCTAAAGCTATTAATGCAAAATCTAAGGTAGAGGTAAAATTAATTAGTCAAAAGTCTTTTGATGCATCTTTACTAGTGGAGGGAATTGAGGTAATTAATCTGACGGTTAAAGAGATTATTGGAGAAGGCTGCGTGCAGGCGGTTAAGCTTAGCGACGGCAGGGCAATCGGAGTTTGTGCGGTTTTGTTTTTAGAGAGCTTAAAGAGTAATATTGAATTTATGAAGAATACAGCACTTGAGATATCAGCTGATAAAATTATCGTCGGAGATAATTTTCGCACAAATATTGAAAATGTATTTG
Source organism: Candidatus Omnitrophota bacterium (assembly GCA_016214325.1). GTDB lineage: Bacteria > Omnitrophota > Gorgyraeia > Gygaellales > Profunditerraquicolaceae > JACROS01. Next base: position 13,583 of record JACROS010000017.1, read on the forward strand.
CTTGCGGAACTGTTTGTGCCAGAAAAGACAATTTAGAGATTGTAAAATGTATTGATGAAGTAATAAATGAGAGCTTGTCTTTGTCAGGGATTATTGCTGAGCAAGTTAAAGGAGAAAAATGTCAGACGTGTTAATTGATTTAGGGGCAAAAGGAACTCAGGCAGTTTTAAATTTAACAAAGTTAAGTTTAGAGAAATTAATTTCTGTTAAAGGAAAAAATCAATTAGTAGAATTTCCTGAGACAAACTATTATTTGCCTTTAATTAGCGGGCTTTTAAATCTGGAAATAAAAACTTTAGATGATTGTCAAAAAGCTTTAACGGAAGCCGAGAGTTTAAGTAAAAGCAAATCCGTTGCAAGCGGGTTGAATATGGGGGAGGGGTTAGGAAGTGTACTTAATCAAGGCCTAGCCACTCTTATTTGCGAGGAGATTTTAGCAGTTTTGGCAGTTTTAAATAAAGAACATCCTCAGGATGGTTTTCTGGGTTTTATTCCGGATAAAATATTGCGTTCTTTGGGCCTGCAGCTTGTAGATGGAAGGATTGCAGGAATTGCAGTAATTTTAGGTGCTGCTAAAGATGATGAGGCGGCAGTAGATTTAATCAGAAATTTTCAATCAAAGAGTATTGTGAGTTTATTGGTTGGGAATATTAAAGGTAATTCAGTTAAGGCGCAACTTGAAAGAAAAGGTGTTGAATTGGGCCTTGAGAACTATATTGTGCCCTTAGGAGAAGATTATCTCTCGGTGATTTATGCAGTGAACTTTGCTGTGCGGGCACCGCTTATTTATGGAGGTTTAAAATCCGGCCAGTGGCAGGGAATTATGGATTATGTTCGCAATCGTGTTCCTGCCTTTGTTTTATTGCTCGGCCATGTTGATGAGGTAATTGTGGCAACAGGATTGGGGGCTTTGGCTTTTGGCCTGCCGATTATTACTGATTTAGATGTGCCGCAATTGGGTAAAATTGAGACTACGCTTTATGAGGCGCTAATTACTGAAAAGGATTACAAAAAGCTTCCTTCAAAATGTATCTTGGCAAGGGGAATTAAGGTAAGGCTTGCTGAGGTGGCAGTGCCAGTGCCGTATGCTGCTGCTTTTGAGGGAGAGCGGGTAAGAAGAGAACAGTTGCATGCAGAATTTGGCGGAAAGGCAAGCCTTGCTTTAGAATATTTAAGTTTTAAGGGGGTGGATGATGTTGACGACGGCAAGATTGAGTTAATCGGCCCGGATATTGACCAGCTTGAAAAAGGCAGTAAGTCTATGCCGCTTGCAATTGTGGTCGATGTTTATGGTAGGAAGATGCAGAAAGATTTTGAGCCGATTCTAGAGCGTCAGATACACCGTTTTGTTAATTATGCTATGGGAATCATGCATATCGGCCAACGAGATATGAATTGGATCAGAATTAGTAAGGATGCTTTTAGCAAGGGAGTTCGTTTAAAGCATCTGGGTGTGATTTTGCATGCAATGCTGCATCAGGAATACA
>JACROS010000034.1 GCA_016214325.1 Candidatus Omnitrophota bacterium
ATTTTAGTAGAAATGTTAATTTTGCCTTCAGCAGGAGTGAATTTTAAAGCATTGCTGATTAAATTTATAAAAACTCGGCTAAGTTGGCTGCGGTCAGCAAAAACATTATTTGTTCCTTTTGAGATGGAATAAGAGAAGGTTATGTTTTTTTCTTTTAGTTGCCCTGCCAAAAGATCAAGCACTCTTTGAAGGAGCTCTTCAAGCTCGAGGGTTTCTTTTTTCATGCTGATTCTTCCTGCTTCAATGCGGGCAATATCAAGAAGATCGTTGACAAAATGTGTAAGTTCGTCGCTGTGCCTGTTAATTTTCTCAAGCCTTTCTTGTAACTCAGGGGGAATTGCCCCGAGTTTTCCTGTTAATAGTATTGAAGCATACCCTTTAATGGAAGTAAGCGGTGTGCGCAATTCGTGAGATACGGCTGAAACAAAATCTGTTTTTCTTTTATTGATAATCTTTACTTCTTCAAGGGCTTTGGTTAGTTCGTGAGTTCTTTCTTCAACTTTTCTTTCAAGCTGCTGCTGGGTATGCCAGGTCTTTTCAAAAAGCCGCGCGTTATCAATGGCTTGTCCGATTTGATGAGCAAGAACAGTTACCATTTCTTCGTCGCCTTCACCAATTGCCATATTAACGTCATTAGTGCCCATAAATAAGAACCCGCGGCTGCCCCCAATAGGAGATACCGAGGATATTACAAAAGACATTGCCCCAAAAATATGAATTATTTTTTCTTTTTCTGCATTGCCGAGAGAAATTGAAGAGATGGTTTTCTTGCTATTGATTAGTTCTAAATATGCATCTTGTTCCTCTTTTAAATATAACTTAATTGTATCTAATTCAGCTTGCGAATAGCCGATGTTCGCCTGAAGAATAAATGCTTTTTTTGTTGGATCCCATAAAAAGGCGCAGGTTTTCTCAAATCCAAAATCCTCAATCCCAGTTGTTTCAATAATCTTAAAGATTTTATTTTCTTCTAAGGTGGAAGAAACAGCGCGCGACATTCTTTGCAGTGCATATAGGCTGGTGACTTTTTTATCCAGTTCTTCCTGGGCTTTATTTAATTCCATATCGGTACGCAGGATCAGTTTTGCTTGCTCATCCATTTCGTTAAGGGATTTTTTTAGGTCTTGAACAATTACTTGTAATTGTTTTAGCTTCTCAGCTTTTAAGATGAGAAGAGCCGCCAATGCTCCGATTGCGATTACTAGCAGAAGATTCAATATGTTAAATATATTATCTATTCCCATGGGTTAATTTCTTGTGCCGATTCCTAAAATTGTAAAAGTTTGATTATGAAAGTAGCTTCTTCCGCCATAGCCTGCTGCAGTTAGCGGCGCTTGTTCTCCAAAAGTATAGAGCCCGATTATAGGTGTATTTTCTCCTAAATGCTTTCTTGCAATTTCTAGTTCTGTATTAGCATCCCTCCCCAAGAGCATAAGCCGCGAAGCAGAGCTAAATATTAATGCAAAATGTATTTTACAGTGGCTTAACTGTTTTTTCGCTTCATTTAAAGCTTGCTCAGTGGCCTCAAGGCAGGATTCTTTTGTTCCGATCATCAGGCGGACTTGGCTGTTTACCGGCACATCTCCTTGACAAATGCATGATCCATCATCTCCAATTGCGGTAATGTTTCTTAACAGGCACTCTTTTTCTCCTTGCAAGGTTATTCCTAAAGGATAAAATATGGAGATGCGTTTTAATTCTTTTTTTAATCTTGTAAGGTCAAGCCCTAAATATTGCTGGTATGTTTCTGCCGCAGGTTTAGAGTCAATTTCATAGACAATATTATCAATAGACTTTGTGATATAGCGCGGTTTGCCAAGTGTTTTCCATCCGTGTTTAATCCCCAGCCCAAAATTTAATTTTCCCGCAAAAAGAATTCCACATGCCCCATTATTAAATATTTCCTGGTTGGCATAAACAAAAGTTTTATTAAAATGGAAGTAATCGCTTGCAGATGCTCCTACCACAGGGAAGCTTCTCCCTAGTTTTTCCTGCAGGCCCGTAATAAGGTTACTGCATTCTTTAGATAATCCGTCGGATAAAATAATGCTTAAGTCCCTTTGCTTTCCGGAAAAACCTTGCAGTAATTTCTCCGCAAGTTCAAGCCCAGAATTCATTCCGCCTTTTTCATTAAGATTTTTTACAAAGGCATGGTTAACAAGTATTTCTTCTGGGAAATCAATAAGCATTATTACAAATCCGTTTTTCCAGACTCCTTGGTTAGAAATAACAGCAGCACTGCTAGCTCCAATCAGCGGGGTTTTATCAAGAAGATTGCTTAAGATTCTGGCAACAATAGGGTGAGAAAATTCAGTTGTAGCAAAAACAATGGCAAGATCTGCTGTTTCTTTTCCTAAATTTGTTTTTGCATGGGCAACTGCTTCATGGACTGCTTGTAAACAATCCCTGTTTTTGCTTGTTCCTACCCCGATTCTAAGGTTACTTGTATGTGTGATTGTTTCCATGTGTTTGATAAAAATAATATACACTAATTAGGTGCAAATTCAACAGTTATGTTACAAAATTGGGCTGTTTTTTGCCTTGTGTCCGGGGTTGGGGCGTGTTACAATTAAAGGGAATAACCTGCCTTTTGTAAATTGTTAAACCAAAAAAGTGCTTTAAATATGGAGGAGTAATAAATGGCTACGATTGAGGATTTTAAAAAACTAGAGCTAAAAGTTGCCGAGATAAAAGAAGTTACAGAACATCCTAATGCAGACAGGCTTTATGTGATTACCTTGGACTTAGGGGATAAAACTAAGCAAGTAGTTGCTGGGATTAGGGCATCTTATACTAAAGAAGATTTGGTGGGCAAGCAGGTAATTGTTGTGGATAATCTTGAGCCGGCAGTTTTACGAGGAGTGGAGAGCCAGGGGATGATTTTGGCGGCAACTGACGAAGCGGGGGTTGTGGTGGTTAGCCCGGTAAGGAAAATGAAACTTGGGAGCATTGTAAAATGATTAAGCAGTTGATTCCTCAAGAATATTGTTTGAAATGTTCAGGTTGCTGCCGGTTTAATAAAGAGGATTCGGTTTGGAGCCCTTGTTTGCTCGACGAAGAGATAATCTCATTTATTGATAAAGATGGGTTTCCTGCGCTTTCTGTGTCTAGTGATAAACGCCTGCATTTAGTGGCTAATCCTCAAGGTGAAGGATTTATTTGTCCGTTACTGGATGCAAAAGAGAATAAATGCCGTGCTTATCAGATGCGGCCATTTGAATGCCAGCTTTATCCATTTTTGATTTGTTTACGCGGGAAAAAAGTGCATTTGACCGTTGATTTAAATTGTCCTTATGTGAAGGAAAATCTCAATTCCTTTGAGTTAAAAGAATATATTAATTATCTGACGGATTATCTAAATCTGCCGAAACAGCGCAAACTCCTCTTAGAAAACCCTCAAATTCTGCAGGCCTATGAAGAAGTCTTATATATTATGGAATTGGATTTAACCAAAGAATGATTCTTAAGCAGTTAAATCTTAAAGACAAATTAGTTGTTGAGCAATTCTTGCGGCTAAATAATCATCAGCTTGCAGTTTATGCCTTTGCTAATATTTATATCTGGAGGGGGCTTTTTAAAATAAGCTGGGGGGTGTATAAAGGCTCTATGCTTATTTTCTTTCAGGATAACTCCGGCGTATTCTTATATCTTTCTCCGTTGGCAAAAACATTATCTATAGACGCACTCAATAAGGCATTTGAGATAATGGATGGTTTAAATAAAAACAAGGAAGTTTCCCGGATAGAAAATGCCCAGGCGCACGAACTAGATTTTTATAGCAGCCAAGGTTTTGCAGTAAAAGAAAAATCCAAAGATTATATTTGTTTAAGGGAAGATTTGGCTAGCTTAAAGGGAGAATCATTCAGGCATAAGCGCTCTAGTTGTAATTATTTTACGAAGAATTTTTCATACGAGTATCAGCCGTATTCTGAAGATTGTGCTAGCGCCTGTTTGAGGTTGTATAATACTTGGGCGGCAGAGCGTAAAATAAACCATCAGGAAGATTTTTATCATTGGTGTTTGGATGACAGCAAGATAGCTTTGAAGGAATTGTTGAGGGTGAATATAAACCTGGGAATTGAAGGCAGGGTAGTGAAAGTTGGCCATAAGGTCAAAGCTTTTAGTTTTGGTTATAAATTAAATAATGATACATTCTGTATTTTGTATGAAATCGCTGATTTAAAAATCAAGGGGATTGCACAATTTATCTTCAGGCAGTTTTGTGCGGAATTAAAGAATTACAAGTATGTTAATATTATGGATGATTCAGGGCTTGAGAACTTAAAGAAGGTAAAATTATCTTACCATCCGGCGAGAGTTGAGCCTGCTTACATAGTTAAAATAAAAAATGCATAAGAGTTTTCAAGAGGCAGAATTTACAATTTTCGATACAGAAACCACAGGTTTGTCTCCTGAATCAGGGGATAGAATTGTAGAGTTGGCGGCGTTAAGGTTTTGCGGCAACAAAAGGTTGGCAACTTTTTCAACGTTGGTTAATCCAGGGAGAAACATTTCTGAAGCAGCCTTTGCGGTAAATAAGATTACTCCTGAAATGTTAAAGAATGCCCCGGGGATTAAGGAAGTCATGCCTAAGTTTATGGATTTTATTAAAGGAAGCTGTCTTTGTTCTTACAATGCACCATTTGATTTAAAATTCATTGATAATGAATTAGAATTGATGGGTAAAAAATCGCTTGAAGATGTTGTTGTGGTAGATGCGCTTAAAATGGCTAGGCGTCTGCTTGTTTCTCAGGAGCGTTACGCGCTCTGGTTTGTCGCCGAGAAATTAGGAGTTACAGCCAAGCAGGAACATCGGGCATTTTCAGATGTGGAAATTACTTTTGAGGTTTTCTCACGGCTTAAAGAAATATTTTTACTAAGAAAGATTGGCGATTTTTCTACGTTTGTGAATCTTTTTGCGATTAATCCACACATTGTGGATAATTTAAATGCCCAAAAAATATCTCAGATTGAAGAGGCTATTGATTTAGGCGTAAAGTTAAGAATAAAATATTTGACTTCTTCTGGAGGGGCTGTTTCTGAGCGCGAGGTAGAGCCTAAAGGGATAAAGATAGAAAATCGGAGGCATTATTTAGTTGGGTACTGTCACTTAAGAAACGAAGAGCGCACCTTTAGGATTGATGGCATATTACATCTGGAAATCATATAAATTAAAACTTAAGCCTTTAGATATTTTTTCTGCGGTATCTGAGAAGAAAAACTGTTTTTTCTTGGATTCCAGCCTTAATTCTCAACTAGGAAGATATTCTTTTCTTGGTTTTTCTCCGGTAACCATTTTGAAAACAAAGCATGAAGAACCATTTGAAGGATTAAGAAAGATTTTATCTGATTATAATGTTAAGGCTGCAGCTGGTGCGCCTCCTTTTTTCTGTGGAGCTGTAGGTTATTTTGGGTATGACCTGGGTTTTCTTTTAGAAAAGAAACTGTCCATGAGGCCAAAGGATAAAGAGGAAATTCCTGATAGTTGGTTTGGTTTTTACAACGCAGTAATAGGGATTGATAATTTAAAGAAAGAAATATTTCTTATTTGTGCAGGATTCCCAGAGAAAAAAAGTAGTTTGGCCAGGGCGCTTTGCCAGGATAATTTTAAAAAGCTCGAGAATATTCTTTCTGAAATTAAGCCCCAACTTGAAGAAAAAGCTGTTTTTGGTATTAAGCCAGTGCTAAGGGCAAATTTTACCCGGGAGAGCTATATAGCAGCAGTAAAAAAAGCCAAAAAGTATATTTCACGCGGGGATGTTTATCAGGTTAATCTTTCTCAACACTTCCAGGCAAAGTCAGATTTAAGCGCCAAGCAAATTTATTACAGATTAAGGAAGCTTAGCCCGTCTGGTTTTAGCGGGTATCTTGATGCGGGAAGGTTTCAGATTTTAAGTTCTTCTCCGGAGAGATTTTTACAGGCCTGCTCAAGTGGGGTGTCTACCCGTCCAATGAAAGGCACGCGGCCGCGCAGTAACAATGAGAAAAAAGATATTTTTTATAAAAGACAGTTATTAAATAGCGCTAAAGATAAAGCAGAATTAACCATGATTGTAGATTTAGAAAGAAATGATTTAGGCAAGGTGTGCAGTTATGATTCTATTAAAGTAAACCGCCTAAGAAGCCTTGAAAAATACAGCACTGTATACCAAACTACTGCTCAAATTTCAGGCAAGCTTCATCGCGGGAAAGATAATTTGGATTTGTTGCGCGCTTGTTTCCCTGGAGGCTCGGTGACAGGGTGCCCGAAAATCAGGGCAATGGAGATTATTGAAGAATTAGAGCCGACACGGCGCGCAGTTTATACAGGAAGCTTAGGGTATTTGAGTTTTTCCGGAAATATGGATTTTAATATTCTTATCCGCACAATTTTAAAGAAAAGAAATCAGCTTTATTTTAGTGCAGGAGGAGGAATTGTTGCGGATTCTGTTCCGGAGCATGAATATAAAGAAACACTTGTAAAGGCTAGGGCAATGATAGAGGCTATTTCGAGATGAAAGAAGTTATTTTCTTAAATTCAAAGTTTATACCGGCAAATAAAGCAAAAGCTAGTGTTTTGTCCCCGGGGTTTTTGTATGGCTGGGGAGTGTTTGAGACTATGCGTTCTTTTAATGGAAAGATTGTTTATTTTACTGAGCATCTCAAGAGATTCCAAAATGATTGCAAGAGTATCGGCTTAGAACTGCCGTATTCAATTTCAAAAGTAAAATTAATTTTGAATAAGGCATTAGAAAAGAATAATTTTTCTGATAATTATATTAAGCTGGCTTGCTGGAAATCAGAAAAGAGCATAGATTTTCTGGTTCTTATAAAAAAATATCAGCCGCTACCAGAAAGTGTTTATAAGAATGGCTTTTCTGTTTTAAACTCAAGCTTTCTTCAGAGCGAAAATTCTTTATTAACCAGAATCAAATCTACAAGCAGATTGTTGTATGAGTTAGCCTATCAGGAGGCCAAAGATAAGGGTTTTGATGAAGCAATATTACTTAACCGCCGGGGAGAGATTTGCGAGGCAACCCGGGGAAACTTGTTTTTTATAAAAAAAGGCAAATTATTTACGCCTTCTTTAGGATGCGGGTGCCTTCTTGGAATAACCCGTAAAGTTGTTTTTGATTTGGCAAAAAAAGCAAACATAGATTTAATAGAGGGAAGATTTACTTTAGAAGATTTACAGCAAGCAGATGAAGTTTTCTTAACAAATTCTCTGCTGGGGATAATGCCGGTGAGTTCGGTGAATAAGAAGAAAACTAGGCCTATTAGCAGTTGCAGGTTAACCAGTTATTTTATGGGAAAATATAACTTACTTTTAAATAATGGAAACTAAACAAATTAAACTGTCGTTTAGCATTAAGCACTCTGTTTTGGCTTTGGGCGCTCAGGCAAAGAATACAATTTGTTTTGCGCATAAAAATTCAGCTTTTATGAGCTGTGTGCATCCGGATTTGGGGGAATTAAAAAGCTTTTTAGATTTCAGCAAAGATGCAAAAGTTTTTCTAAAGAAAAGCCCGCGTTTAATTGCCTATGATTTGCATCAGCAATATCAATCAACAAAATTCGCTTTAGAATTAAGCTCAAAAGATTATTTGCTAAGGCCAATTCAGCATCATCATGCGCATATTGCTAGTTGTATGGCGGATAACGGGTTAAAAAACCAAAAGGTTATTGGCGTGGCTTTTGACGGCACTGGTTTGGGTAGTGATGGCAAGATTTGGGGAGCAGAATTTCTGATTTGTGATTATAAAGATTTCCATCGCATTGGGCATTTAAAAGAAATTCCTCTTATTGGAGGAGAGAGGGCAATCTTTGAGCCGTGGAGGATATCTGCGGCTTGGCTAGGTTTTTCTGCGCCAGAAGATAAGATTTTAAAAAAGATGTTTGAAAATAATCTTAATTCGCCTTTAGCTAGCAGTATGGGGAGGTTATTTGATGCTGCAGGATGTTTGATTCTGGGCAAAAGAAAGGCCAACTTTGAAGCTGAGCTGGCGATAGAGTTGGAGAAGATTGCTTCAGTTTGCAGTAATGATAACAAGATTTCTGCTTACAACTTTGAAGTTAATGTTTCTTCTGGTGCGGATGGCAAAAAGCATATCATTGATCCTTTGTTGATGTTTAAGGAAATAATTATAGATTTAAAATCCAGCTTACCTAAAGAAATTATTTCTTTTAAATTTCATTTTACGATTGCAAAAATGATTGAACAGATTTGCCTCAAGGCTAGAAAACAGAACAAATTAAATCAAGTGGTGTTATCAGGAGGGGTTTTTCAAAATAAACTTTTACTTTCCCTGGCTGAGGGATTATTATGTAAGAGAGGTTTTTTTGTGCTCAAGCATAAGAATATTTCTTGTAATGATTCAGGGATTTCCCTCGGGCAGGCAATAATTGCTGGTTACTAGGAGAAAATATGTGTTTAGCAATTCCAATGAAAATCAAGTCAATTGATGGCGGGTTTGCCGAGGTCGAGAGTAGCAGTTTGATCCGCAAAGTAAATGTTCAGATGTTAGCTAAGGCTGTGCCGGGTGATTATGTTTTGGTGCATGCTGGTTTTGCGATTGAAATAGTGGATCCTCAAAGAGCAAAAGAAACGCTGAAGATTATAAGCGAAACTTAACCATAGATTCCTCGCCTATGCGCTTGTCCCGACGTAACGTCTGGACTGCGCAGGCTCGGAATAAATTCGCGCAGATAACTTGTGTCGTTTTACAACACTCCGTAAGTTATGCGCTCACTTATGAAATATATTGATGAATACCGCAATACTAAATTAGCCAGAAAGCTAGCTTTAAAGATTAGGAATATTTCTGGTAATGGCCAGATTAATATTATGGAAGTCTGCGGCACGCATACGCAGTCTTTTTTCAGGTTTGGTTTGGACAAAATGCTCCCGGGTAATATCCGTTTGATTACTGGGCCAGGGTGCCCGGTTTGTGTCAGCTCGCAAGAATATATTGATGCGGCAATTAGCTTGGCACAAGATAGAAATAATTTAATTCTAACTTTTGGGGATATGTTGCGTATTCCTGGGACAAAATCAAGCCTTGAGAAACAAAAAGCAAGCTTTAATAATGTGCGTGTAGTTTATTCTTGCTGGGACAGCCTAAAGATTGCACAAGAAAATCCTGATAAAAAGATTATTTTTCTGGCGGTTGGTTTTGAAACAACCAGTCCTACAGTTGCTTTGACGATTATAGCCGCAAATAAAGAAACAATCAGAAATGTATTTTTTCTTACTTCTTTAAAACTTATTCCTGCGGCGATGCGCTATTTGGTTAGAGATAAGCGTTTAAAGCTCAAGGGATTTTTGTGCCCGGGGCATGTTTCTGCTGTGATTGGAACAAAACCCTATCAATTTCTCGCGAAAGAGTATAAAATAAGTTGTTGTGTTGCTGGTTTTGAGCCTTTGGATATTATGGAAGGGATATATTTGCTTGTGCGCCAGATAATAAAAGGCACTGCAAGTGTTGAAAATGAATACACGCGGATTGTGAAAAATGATGGTAATTTGCAAGCAATCCAAATAATTAAGAAGGTATTTCAGGTTTCTGATGCTAATTGGCGCGGTTTGGGGGTAATTCCTAAAAGCGGCTTAAAGATCAGAAAAGAATTTTCTGTTTTTGATGCTGAGAATATTTTTTCAATTAGACAGGCGACAGGCGGCCCCTCGACTGGGCTCGGGGTAAACAGGCGACCGGCGACACAGTGCAAATGCGGCGATATTTTAAAAGGGCTAGTTTTGCCTTCGGAATGTAAATTGTTTGCAAAGATTTGCAATCCTGAGCATCCAGTTGGCCCATGTATGGTCTCATATGAAGGAGCATGCAGTGCATATTTTAAATACAAACAAAGAAGTTAAATTTGCGGTTAACATGAAATTTTTAATTCTAAGATTTTGTTTTTTATTTTTTCTTTGTGTTTTTGTATTTGGTTGTTATCGGGATAATTATTGCGATAAGGCAAAGCAGTATGCCCTTGATTCACAAAAAAGCTATCAGGCAGCAGTTGCAGAATATAAATCTTTAATTGCTAAAGGAAATGATTTTGAGAAGTGGAGCTTTGAGTTAGGCAATCTTTATTACCGTAATGGCAAATACGATGAAGCAGTAGAGCAATTTAAGAAGACAAATTACCCCCAGGCAAAGAAATTCTTGGGGATTGTTTTGTATCAGCAGGGGAATTTTACTCAGGCGCTAGAGGTGTTAAAAAATGAGCAAAATCCTGATGATGAATCTTTGTATTACTATGGTTTATCATGTGAAAAACTTAATCTTTTTGATCAGGCGCTAAAGGCCTATGCAAGAATAAAAGACAAAGCTTTAAAAATTAAGGCGGATGAGCGCGTTCATGTAATATCCCGGGAAGCCAAACCATTGAATATTAAAGAAATTGATCCTGAGATTGCTCAGATTGTTGAGGTTTCTCCTGGGCAAGAAACTTATCCTCAAGCAGGGGCGCTGGTTTTATTATGTGATGAGAAAGTTGAGATTAAGGCTGATGGAACTCAAGTAACAGATGCGCATTACTTAATTAAAATTTTAAATGACCGTGGAAAGGAAGATTTTTCTGAGACCCAAATAGATTATGACTCTACTTTTGAAAGAGTTGAACTTGAATATGCGCGTACTATCCGGCCCGATACTGCTGTTGTTGATGTCGGAAGCCGCCATATTCGTGATGTTTCGCGGTATCTTAATTTTCCTCTTTATAGTAATGCCCGCCTAAAAATTATTTCTTTCCCGGAAGTTTGCGACGGGGCAGTTATAGAATATAAATTTAAGATTTATAATAATGAGTTGATTAATAAAAAAGATTTTGTTTTGCCGTATCCAATACAAATTAAAGAGCCTGTTTTAAAAGCAAGTTTTTCGCTTGTTACTCCCGTAGATTATCCGTTAAATATTAAAACTACTAATGATAAATTTAATGATTTTGGTACTGTGCTGGTTCCTGGTAAAGAGAGCGGCCAGAAATTAAATATATATCGCTGGGAATTTAAGAATATCCCTCAGATTATTCCTGAGCCGAATATGCCACCTGATTCAGAAATTAATGCTACAATTTTACTGTCTTCTTTCAAAGATTGGAAGCAGATTTATCAATGGTGGTGGAGTTTAGCTAAGGATAAAATCAGCGCAGACATTAATATTAAAAATAAAACTGCTGAATTAATTAAAACTAAAGTTACAGATGTAGATAAGGCCCGAGAAATTTATAATTATTGCGCCCAGGAGATCCGTTATGTAGCAGTGGAGTATGGCCAGGCTGGGTATGAGCCGCATAAAGCAGCAGATATTTTTAAGAATAAATACGGAGATTGTAAGGATCAGGCAATACTTTTGGTAACCATGTTAAAAGAAGCAGGCTTAACTGCCTGGCCGGTTTTGATTGCTACCAAAGAATATTATAATTTGGATAAAGAATTTCCTGCGGTGCTGTTTAATCATTGTATTGCTGCAGTGAATCTTAAAGAGGGGTTGGTTTTTCTTGATCCGACTGCGCAAACCTGTAGTTTTGGAGATTTGCCTTCGGGTGATCAACAAAGGCAGGTGTTGGTATTTAAAGAAGATGGTTTTGAAATAATGCCTACTCCGTTATATCCTGCCCAGCACAACCTTGTGTATCAGCAGTTAAATATTAAAATAAATAATGATGAAAGTATTTCTGCCAAGAAAAGCATACTTACTTTTGGTATTTATGATCAGGCACAGCGGTATTGGCTCCTATATACTCAGCCAGAATTGATCCGAGAGACTATTGGGCAGAAAATTCAGGAAGTTTCTATCGGTTCAAGGCTTGAGAATTATAATATTGAGAATTTGCATGATTTGAATAAACCAGTGGTTTTGAGTTATAATTTTTATGGCCCAGAATATGCAACACTTGCCGGGCCTTTATATATTCTGCCGCAATTAGCTAGTGTTGATACCGGAATCGTTTCTAAGGAAAAACGCAAGTACAATATTGATTTTGAGATTTTAGAAAGCAAGAAAAATACTATGGAAATATTAATTCCTGAAAATATGCGTATTAAATATCTGCCAGAAAATATTCTTGTTGATAGCCCTTGGCTCAAGTACAATGTAGAATATAAATTTATTTCTAATAAATTGGTCTTCCAACAGGAATCATTTTTAAAGAAAACCGTGGTTCCTGAATCAGAATATTTGGAATTTAAGAAGTTTTATGAAACTCTTGCTAAGAAGCTTAAACAAAGAGCAGTTCTAGAAAAGGTTAAATAGAATATGTTTAGTAAGCATAAATCAGAGCATGAACGCAGAAAATATATAAGGCTTGATTCAGCTTTTCCGGTGCAATTTCGCCTTGAAAGCATTCAAGGGGAGAGTCTTTTATCGGGCTGGATTCAGGGTTTTACCAGCAACATCAGCTGGGGCGGGATTTGCCTTTCAGTAAATAATTTAGATTCGGAATTCGCATTACTTTTAAAGGAACATAAGGCCAGGATTGCACTTGAGATTGAGATGCCTTTAGGGGTTTATCCGGTTAAGGCCATGGCTGAGGTGGCCTGGGTAAAGGATGTTAAGCCGCAGAGCGGAAAGTATCTAATTGGTTTGCATTATCTCTCAATTGAACAACCGGGAAATAAAAGAATCATGCGTTATGCCAGGTCTAAAAGAATGTTACTTCCTGTTGGGTTGGCAATCATTGTGATTTTCTCTATCGGCGTTGTTTTTAACAGTTTAGTTAATTATAAATTGCTGCAAACTAACAAAGAGCTTGTGCATCAGCTTTTGTGTATAGCGCAGGAATATAGCACTGCTAAGCAAAAAATAAAAACGATTAGTAAGCAAAGAGAAGATTTGCAGCTTAATATTCAGGCTTTGGAATTACGTATTCGTTCTGCTCAAGAGGAATTGTTAAAGCTTAATCAAAAGGCCAAGAATCTCGAGGATAAAAAGATAGATAAAACTCCGGAATTAAATAAAGTAATTGAACAGTTGACTAAAGAGAAAGCGGACTTGGAAGCAAAGTTAGCTGCTGTTCAGGGTAAGGAGAATATAGTTACCGAGGAGCTTCTGCGCCTTGATAAAAAAAGGACAATTCTTGCCAAGGCTAATTATGAAAAGATGTATCATTGGCTTAAGGTGCATCAAAATCAACGCACCGGCCTTGTAATGAGTTTTGAAGGTGATGACCAGCTTGCGAATTGGGCATTTACTTACGACCAATCGCTGGTTGCTCAGGCCTATATTTATTTTGGAGATTTTAATTCTGCTAAGAAGATATTTGATTTTTTCCTTAAGAAAGCCAAGACAAAAGAGGGTTTGTTTTATAATGCTTATTATGCTGATGATTTTCAACCGGCTGAATATATTGTAAATTCTGGCCCGAATATTTGGCTGGGAATTGCCATTATGCACTATGTTAAAAGAACACAGGATAGTACTTATCTAATTTTAGCAAAAAACATCGCCGCAAAAATTATGCAATTACAGGATATAGATAAAGAAGGCGGTATTCGCGGCGGATTTGATGTAGGGTGGTATTCTACGGAACATAATCTTGATGCTTATGCTTTTTTTAATATGCTTTATCAGTTGACTTCAGAGAAAGTATATAAAGATAGGGCAGATACTATTTTATTGTGGTTGGTTAAACATGCTTATGACTCGTTGGAGGTTCCGGTGAAACGCGGCAGAGGGGATGCTACTATTGCTACTGATACTTATGCTTGGTCCATTGCTGCTGTAGGGCCGCAGGTTTTAAAGCAACAAGGAATGAATCCGGATAAAATTATGGAATTTGCAGAACAAAATTGCGCAATAGAAGTTGATTATACGCCTCCTCAGGCAAGTAAGACTAGAATTAAAGGTTTTGATTTTTCTGCAAAAACACATATTGCCCGAGGAGGGATAATTTCTAGTGAGTGGACAGCGCAAATGATAATCGCCTTTAAAATAATGGCAGATTATTATTACAAGAATAATCTGCCTGCCAAGGGGCATTATTATTCAACAAAGGCAGATGAATATTTGGCTTGTTTAGAGAAAATGATTATTTCAAGCCCATCAGCTTCGGGACAGGGAGAGGGGTGCTTGCCGTATTCTACTGATGATTTTGCAGATACAGGGCATGGTTGGCTCACACCAAAAGGAAAATCTACCGGTTCATTAGCAGGTACAGCCTATACTATTTTTGCCTACTATAATTACAATCCGCTTGAATTAAAGGAATAAGGTCCGTAACTAGGATTTAGTTATTTAAGTGATGTCGACAGAAAAATTGCTTGGTATTTATAGCAAGCTTTATACAACATTCGGTCCTCAATATTGGTGGCCTGGGAATTCTAGTTTTGAGATTATGGTAGGTGCAATCTTGACCCAGAATACAAACTGGGCCAATGTTGAGAAGGCAATTTTAAATTTAAAAAGTGAAAAATTGCTTGATGCAAGAAAATTAGATAAATTATCTGTGTCAAGATTAGCCGAGTTGATTAAACCGGCAGGCTGTTTTAACGTTAAAGCAAAGCGGCTGAAAGATTTCTTAAACTTTTTTCTCAAAGAATATAATGGAAATATCGGTAAAATGAGAAAAATAGATTTGAATATTCTGCGTCGGCAATTATTAGAAGTAAACGGTATCGGCCCTGAAACAGCAGATTCAATTCTTTTGTATGCCTTGGGCAAGAAAATATTTGTCGTGGATGCTTACACCAAAAGAATTTTTAGCCGACATGGTATTATAAACCAAAAGGATAGTTATCAGCAGGTGCAGGAAACTTTTATGCGCCTAGATTCTTCATCTGGAAAAAGCACTTGTAAAACAATAGACAGGTGGGTAAAATTATTTAATGAGTATCATGCTCTAATTGTGCGTTTAGCTAAGGAATTTTGTTTAAAGAGTAAACCTAGGTGTGAAATTTGTCCTTTAAAAGGAATGTAAATGGTTAATAAGCATAGCCTTGTTAAGCTGTTACAGCAGCTAATACAGATTAATTCTGAAAATCCTCCGGGAAACGAAACAAAAATTGCTCTTTTTGTAAAGCATTATTTAGAAAACCTTGGATTAAAGGCCAGAGTGTATGAATTTAAGAAAAACCGTCCGAATATACTAGCGGAATTTGGGAGCAAAAAGAGTGGAAAATCTTTATTGATAACTCCGCATCTTGATACAGTTCCTGCAGGCATTGGCTGGAAAACGGATCCTTTCTCAGGCAAGGTTATTGGCGACAAAATCTATGGAGTAGGTGCAACAGACTGTAAAGTAAATTTAGCAGCCAGCTTAGAGGTAATCAAAAGCCTTGTTGCTAAAAAAGCAGGTTTAGACTATAATCTAATTTTTGCTGCCACTGCTGATGAAGAAAGTGGTTCGGCTCTTGGCTTGATTCCGTTGCTTAGTAAAGGTATTTTAAAGGCGGATGCTGCGGTAGTTTTAGATGCCGATGATTTTGATATAGTAGTTGCGCAAAAGGGTTTAATGCACTTAAAGGTAAAAATTAAGGGCAAGCGCGCGCACGGGGCTTATCCTGATCGCGGGGTAAATGCAATAGATATCGCAGCAAAAATCATAAATGATTTAAAACATCAGAAACAGGTATTTCTAAGAAACAAACACCTTAAGCCTCCGACGATAAATGTGGGAGTAATCCGCGGAGGAGACAAAGTTAATATTGTTGCGGATTGGTGTGATTTTGAGCTTGATTTTCGTTTTTTACCTCAGACCAGCGCATCTGAATTAGTGAAAAACTTACGTTTAACAATTAAGAAATATACAAATAAGTTTAAAATTGAAATTGATAGTATTCAGCAGCCTTATCTTATAGGAGAGCAGCATTCGCTAGTGCGGCAGATGTGTCTGGCAATGCAAGTTAATAAGATTCCTGTGCGCATAAAAGGTTCAGAGGGCGCGACAGTGATTACTTTTTTTCAGCATCAGGGAATACCTGCGATTGCTACTGGTTTTGGTGAAGGTGGATGTGCGCATTCCATAAATGAATACGCACGAGTTGATAATTTGTATAAAGGATCATTAGCGTTGGAACAATTCT
This sequence comes from Candidatus Omnitrophota bacterium, assembly GCA_016214325.1. Classification (GTDB taxonomy): domain Bacteria; phylum Omnitrophota; class Gorgyraeia; order Gygaellales; family Profunditerraquicolaceae; genus JACROS01. Next base: position 16,004 of record JACROS010000034.1, read on the forward strand.
TAAAGGAGTGGAAATGGAAGGTATAAAGATTACAAAACGCCCGAGGCTGCGTAAGCCGTATTTAATAGTTGCTTGGCCGGGAATGGGAGAGGTAGCTTTTAAAGCAGCTACTTTTTTGGTGGAAAATTTAAAAGCAGAGGAATTTGCTGAGATTATCCCGGAAGAGTTCTTTTATTTAACAGGAAGCGTTATTAAGGACGGAGTATTAAGTGTCCCGCAAATGCCGCAAAGCAAGTTTTATTTCTGGAAAAATAAAAACGGTAAAAATGATTTGATTATTTTCTTAAGTAACGCCCAGCCTGATCTAGTGAAGGCGGAAGAATATTCTCAGAGGATAATTCACTTTGCGCGTTTGTATAAAGTTGATACCGTGGTTGGTTTTGCTTCTATGCCTCAGCCGATTGAACATGCTCATGATCCTGAAGTGTGGTATGCCTCTACATCTCTTGAATTAAACACTTCTCTAAAGAAATTCAATTTACATAAACTTAATGAGGGGCAAATTAGCGGGATGAATGGATTGTTTTTGGGAATTGCTAAAAGAGAGGGCCTGAATGGATTTTGTTTATTGGGAGAAATTCCTCTTTATACAATTCAGATTGAGAATCCTAAGGCTTCTTATGCAGTGTTGGGGGCATTCTCAAAGATATTTGGTGTACATCTTGACCTTAGCCTTCTAAAAGAACAAGCTTTTACTATGGAAAATGAGATCAATAAATTATTAGATTATTTGAAATTAGGCCCGCAGGGTATGGGCCCGATTAATGAAGAGGAAATTGAAAGGATTAAAAAAACTCTTGGCCAATTAACTAAACTGCCGGTTTCTGTAAAAGAAAAAATTGAGAAATTGTTCTCTGCGGCAAAAGGAGATTTAAGCAAAGCCGGAGAATTAAAGGTAGAGCTTGATAGATGGAATGTTTATAAAGAATACGAGGATAAGTTTCTGGATTTATTTCGTAAAGCAAAAGGCAAAGGTAATTAATGAAAAGAAAAATCAAGGGTATTATTTTTGATTTGGGCAATGTTCTGATTGATTTTGACCACAATATTGCCGCAAAAAGAATTTGTGCCTGCTCGGAAAAAACTATTCCTGAGGTTTATCAGTTCTTTTTTGATTCTCCATTAACCGGCATGTTTGAAGAGGGAAAGATTTCTGAGCAGGATTTCTTTTCTGAAGTTAAAAAAGCCTTAGGGTTAAACATTGGTTATGAACAATTTTTGCCAATTTGGAACGAGATATTCTTTTTGAGTGAAAATAACCGGAGAGTTTATTCTTTGGCAAAGTCGCTCAGGGAAAAATACAGGATAATAATTCTTTCAAATATAAATGTTTTGCACTATTCGTTTCTGAAAAATAATTTTTCGGTATTTGATGCTTTTAATGATGTGGTTACTTCTTTTGAACAAGGTTCAAGAAAACCAGACGAGTTGATTTATAAAACGGCTCTTTATAAATTAGACGCCCATCCAGAAGAGGTCTTTTACACCGACGACCGCCAAGATTTAATTGCTGCTGCCCAAAAATTAGGAATCCATAGCTTTGTTTTTCAAGGGCCAGAGAAGCTAGAAAAAGATTTAGAAATTGCCTTAAGTTAAAATTTATGGATAAAATATTGCTTAGTCATGGAAGCGGCGGAAGCCTGATGCATAAATTAATTAGGCAGGTATTGCTAAAAAAGTTTAATAATCCCATATTAAATGAACTTGCTGATAGCGCCCGCCTTAAATACAAAGATAATTTAGCATTTACTACTGATTCCTTTGTGGTTAGCCCTTTGAATTTCCCCGGCGGTGATATCGGAAAACTTGCAGTTTGCGGTACGGTTAATGACTTGGTTATGCTGGGGGCTGTGCCTGAATACTTGTCGCTTGCGTTAATTGTTGAAGAGGGGCTGGAGCTAAAGGTTTTAGAGAAAATTACAAGTTCTATTTCTTTTTGGGCTGGCAAAGCAGGCGTAAAAATTGTGACAGGGGACTTTAAAGTTGTTGAGCGCGGAGCATGCGACAAGATTTATATTAACACAAGCGGCGTGGGCAAGATTATTTCTGAAAGAAATCTTTCAATGAAGAATATTTCTGCAGGAGATGAAATTATTATTACCGGAGAAATTGCCCAACATGGATTTGCGGTTCTCTCTGAAAGAAAAGGCCTTAATTTAGGGCTGGGCATAAATAGTGACTGTGCGCCTTTAAATAATTTATTGGTTCCTTTATTAAAGAAAACTGCGGATATAAAATTTATGCGCGATCCTACTCGTGGAGGTTTGGCTACAACTTTAAATGAAGTCACGCAGGCAACAAAAATGGGGATTGTTATTAACGAAAAAAGTATTCCGCTTTCTAAAAAGGTGCGTGTGGCAGGAGAATTATTGGGAATTGATCCTATGTATGTTGCTAATGAAGGAAAAGCGGTCTTGATAGTAAAGAAGGATTCTTCCAAGAAGATTCTAAGGATGCTTAAGGAACATGCCTTGGGTAGAAATGCTAGTATTATCGGCGAGGTTATGAAATCGCCGAAACAGATGGTAATACTTAATACGGCAATTGGTTCGCAGAGAGTGCTTGATATGCAAGCAGGTGAGCTGATGCCAAGGATATGTTAAAATGAAAAACCTTTTGTTTCAAAGAAGATTTTATCGAGGCTGGGTAAATGTTAAGGATTTGCACGAAGTGCGTTTTGTGGAAAAAGAAACTGATTTACAAATTTCTACTAGTAAAAAACTTGACCTGGATTTTGTAAAAGAAAAGATTCGGGCTCTGCGTTGGGAGATTGAAGCTTATATTGAAAAGGACCGCAGATTTTTAGTGGCATTAAAACCGATTTCTGTGGAGCTTCATGCAACAGCAATAATTAGAGATATGGCTGAGGCTGCTAAAAAAGCGAATGTTGGGCCCATGGCAACTGTAGCAGGAGCCGTGGCTAAATTTCTAGGGGAAGCTTTGATAAAGAATGGTTACAGGGATGTGATTATTGAAAATGGAGGGGACCTTTTTATTAAAACTACTAAGACACGTGTCGTGGGTATTTATGCTGGTAGATCCAAGGTGTGGAACAGGTTAGGGCTGAAAATAAAACCAGCAATGACTCCGATTAGTGTTTGTGCTTCTTCAGGCACCATTGGGCATTCTCTAAGCTTTGGATGCGCAGACAGCGTGATTATTTTGTCAAAAGATGCCGCATTGGCAGATGCAATGGCAACAGCAACTGCTAACAGGATAAGTTCCAAGAAGGATTTTCAGCCGGCACTTGATTTTGCACGAAGCGTCAAAGGTGTTTTGGGGGTGGTAATCATCTTAAAAAATAATTTAATCAGTTGGGGTTGTGTGGAGTTTGAAAATACTTGACAATATATATATAATATGTTAAAAAGATATCCAAGAAAGGGAGGTTAGAAAGACTAAGTTGAAAAATTCGGCAAAGTAATTTTGGGCTCAAGGAACAGGGAGCCCTATTTTTTTAATACATATGAAAACCGTCGGACTAACATATGATTTAAAGACAGATTACGAATTTAAGGCCGGAGATCCTCCGGATGCTAATGCTGAATTCGACCATCCTACTACTATTGATGTAATCGCCAAGGCAATTGAATCGCAAGGATTCAAAGTAAAAAAGATTGGAAATGCTACCCGTCTTCTTGAAAAAATAGAAAAACTAGAAGTTGATATTGTTTTTAATATCTCCGAGGGAACAAGCGGCAGAAATCGTGAGTCGCAGGTTCCGATTATTCTTGAGATGGCAGGTATTCCTTTTGTGGGCTCAGATGCTTTGACTCTCGGTTTGACTTTAGATAAAGTCATGGCCAAGAAGATTTTTATTGCCGATAATATTCCTACTCCAAAGTTTAGTGAAGTCAAATCTGTGGAAGAGTTAACCAGCCGCAATCATTATAAATTTCCTTTAATAGTTAAGCCGCGTTTTGAAGGCTCATCTAAAGGGCTTTCGGAAAGTTCGCGTGTGGAAAATGCTGAGGATTTAAGAAAACAGGTAGAATTTATTACTACTACTTACAGGCAGCCGGCTTTAATTGAAGAGTTTATCTCTGGGCAGGAATTTACTGTTGCTGTTATCGGCAACGATCCTCCAGAGGCGCTTCCAATTGTACAAATAAAGATTGACGGGAAGTTAAAACTCAATGATAAATTTTATACATTCTCTCGGATAACCTCTGACCGCCTTGAATATGTGTGTCCTGCGCGCGTGAATCATGAGCTTGAGAAAAAAATTAAAGATTTAGCAGTTAAGGTTTATAATTCTGTAGAGTGCTGTGATTTTGGCAGAGTGGATTTTCGCCTTGATCAGGAAGGCAACCCGTATGTTTTAGAAATAAATCCTTTGCCGTCGCTTTCTACTGAAGATGTTTTTCCGATGGTAGCACGTGAAGTCGGGATGACTTACGAGCAGGTTTTAGGAAAGATTCTTAGCAGTGCCTTAAAAAGAAATAACATAAATTAAATGCACATTGCCTTAACCCATAATTTAAAAGAAAAAGATACTACAAAGCCGGCGGATTATTTTTCGGAATTTGATTCTCCGGAAACAATCAATGCCATAATATCTGCAATTAGCCGTAAGGGCCATAAGGTCTCGGCGGTAAATGTGAACAGCTCGGATGTTTTTGATTATTTCAAGAAAAACCGGGTAGATATGGTTTTTAATATTGCCGAGGGGAAACACGGAAAATTCCGCGAGTCAGAGATACCGGCAATCCTTGATTATTTTAATATTCCCTATACCGGCTCAAACACTTTTGCACTTGCCCTGGCTTTAAATAAAGCACTTACAAAAAAAATTCTTAAGGCAGAGAATATTCCTACTCCTAATTTCCAGGTTTTCTCAAGGGGTGACGAAGAATTGGATCCATCTTTAACATTTCCTCTGATTGTTAAACCTAATTTTGAGGGCTCAGCCAAGGGTATTGATAAAAAGAATGTTGTTCAGAATAAAGTGGAGTTGTTTAAGGTAGTTAATGAAATCATCTCGCTTTATAAACAGGACGTCTTAGTGGAAGAATTTATTGTGGGAACTGAGCTGACTGTGGGTATTCTTGAAAATGGGAAAAGCACGGTTTTACCGATATTGGAAATTGATTTTTCCAGCTGTTTAAATAGCGGTGAGTATTTTTATTCATGGACCGGGCAGTGGGTTGTTTTGATATTTCGCGCACAGATATACGTTTAAGTAAAGATGGTATTCCTTATGTCTTGGAGATTAACCCTTTGCCGGGGCTTAATCCTAATGAATCAAATTTTCCTCTTATGGCGTATGCAGCAGGCATGAAATACGAGGAATTAATTGAGGCCATATTAATGAGCGCCTCGGAAAGGAATAGGCTAAATTGAGTAATAATACAGCGGTTGAAAATCAAAAGTTACAACAAGAAATCTTAGTTCCCGCGCGTTCATCAAGAAAGCCTTTGGATTACCAGCAGATTAGCTTATTTAAAGATGTCAATCCTCTTGATTGGGAAGATTGGCATTGGCAGCTTAAACACAGGGTGCGTAACAAAGAAGATTTATCTCAAATTATTAAAGTAACTCCTGAAGAAGAAGAGGGCATTAAAAAAGCAACCGGCCGTTTATCCATGGCAATTACTCCTTATTGGGCAACTCTTATGGATGCTGAAGATGCTACTTGTCCAATTCGCCGTCAGGCAGTGCCTACTTCTTTTGAGTCGGCGGTTGGCCCGCATGAGATGACTGATCCTTGCGCCGAGGATCGCGATAGCCCGGCTGCACATTTGGTGCATCGTTATCCGGACAGAGTCTTGTTGCTTGCTACGGATCATTGTGCCATGTATTGCCGGCATTGCACCCGCAGAAGGCTTGTCGGGGATCATAAAGAAGATAATTCTGCTTCGAGATTTGACGCAGCTATTGAATATATTAAGTCTAACAAAAAGATTCGGGATGTTTTGATTTCAGGCGGCGACCCGCTTCTTATGGAAGACGAAGAAATAGAATCTTTATTAAAAAGAATCCGTGAGATTTCGCATGTGGAGTTTTTGCGTATTGGCACACGTATTCCTGTAACTCTGCCGCAACGCATCACTGAGAAATTGACTAACATTCTTAAGAAATATTCGCCTGTCTGGGTGAGCATTCATTTTAACCACCCGAAAGAAATTACCAAACGCTGCAAAATTGCCTGTGATATGCTCGTAGAATCAGGTGTTCCTTTAGGGAGCCAGACAGTTTTGTTAAAAGGAATTAATGATCGTCCATACATCATGAAAAAATTGATGCATGAATTGCTGCAGATTCGCGTGCGTCCATATTATATTTATCAGTGTGATCCTGTGCGCGGTACCCAGCATTTCCGTACTCCTGTTGCTGTGGGAATTAATATCATGGAGAAACTGCGCGGAAATACTTCTGGGTATGCTGTTCCGACCTATGTAATTGATGGCCCCGGAGGCGGCGGTAAAATACCTGTTGGCCCGAATTATGTTCTTTCCCAGGCTAAGGGTAAATACGTCCTGCGTAATTACAAAGGAAAAATCTATACTTATTTAGAATAATATCTCTTGAAAGAAAGATATATTTTTGTTATCTTATTTAAGACTTTATCAAACCTCTGATTATCTAATTATTTCAATCACTTTCAGCTTAGATTAGGCTTATTTCGTTAAAGAAAACGGTTTCTTAAAATACCTTTTTGCATCTTGTTTAAGGTGTTTTATACAGTATACTTTATTTACCTATTATTGCGATGTTCATATCTTGTATACAAATTTATGCCTAAAAGATTAAGCAAAATCTTAAGTATTCTTATATCAGTGCTGTTTCTTTTAGAACAGTCTGCCTTTGCAGCAGGTGGTGCTATAGATCTATCTAGCTCATTTGTAAAGATAGGCTCAGGTTTCGTTAAGCCGGAAGTGTTCCGTCCTATTCACCTACGTTATTTGCAATATTTACCCCAAGATAATAGCTTTAAGTTGTTTTTAGATAAAGGTACCCAACCCAATAACTCAACTAATCCAAGCAACCCAATAACCCAGGCTACCCAAGACTTAATGCAGTATTTCTACATAGGCCTAGCTCTACCTAATGATTCCTTCTGGGTTAACCTAAGACCAGATAGTCCAGATAATATTATTGATATAGCTTTAGAGCGTACTGATGTGGGTAAGATTTTACTTGAAGCTGATGTCCAACTAAAGAAAGACACAGCTAGCTACACTAATCCAGCTACTCCAGAAGGTAAGGTTTACTGGAACAAGCTCTATAAGAAAGCAGAAGAACTCTTTGGAACAGATGCTATTACTATCCCTACTCTCACAAGACCCTGGATTGTTCCTGGAGAGATTATTGTTAGAGAAACCACTGACAGCGCTTACATCTACAAAGCTACTCTTAAAGTAATGCTAGAAGAAGACTATCTAAAGAGCACAGAGAACAGAGTACAGATAATAGAGAAAACAGACTATTCATTCACTGATCCAAGATTCAAAGAACTCAACTCCTACTCTACTAAGCTCATAAAAGAACTCATTATCCCCAAACTAACTAAAGAAGTTAACTCTTCTAAAAGATATGCTTCACTACGTCAGGTTTATTATTCATTAATTATGGCACAGTGGTTTAAGGCAAGATTAATTGGAAGATCTAGTGCTTATGCAGATTTGTTTAACAAAAAGAACATTTCTAAATTTGTTTCCAAGCAGCCCTGGGATAAAAATGATTATTTTAAACAATATCAAAAATCATTTAAAGACGGGGAATATAATATTAAAGAATCTGTCTATACTCCCTCTGGCCAGGTAATCAGGAGTTACTTTTCCGGCGGGATGAGTTTTAGCAATGCAAATGTTATCTTTGGGGCAAGAAAAAATAATGGTGCATCTTCAGCTGTGTCTATTCCGGCACAAACTTCAATTTTTAATATTCCTTTTAACATGGTTTCTGCTGATGTTTTAGAAACTCATGTTGATATTAAGCCAGCGGAAGAAATAGGGCAAAGTCTCGGCCTGGATACACAAAAAGCAGTAGTTAATGAAGATGCGAAAGGCATAAGTGCATCAATATTTACGAAGGCTGATAATTTTGTTCTTCGAGTTTGGGCTAGAATAAATAGTAGTTTTATGGCGATTGTGCTTTCGCAGGCTGCTGGGGTTTTAGGCCGTAATATTCAAAGACTTCCTCGTCCGATGAGATGGTTGGTTGTTCCTACGGTGCGTTTCCTGCCAGCTATTTTTGGCGTTGGTTTTATTAATCTATTTATTTCGCCTGCTGCTCAGGCAATGGGATTAAGTTTGGAAACTACTGCTGATGGCCACATTACTGGAGTAACTGCTACTTTTGATAGATGGAGCAGCCAAAGGCCTGCTGATAATACTTTAAGCGGGTTAGGTTATGCTGTAGGTAAGGCTTTGGGATTAAGCGGAAGAGAATTGCGTAATTTTGTTTTCCGTGATTTTGTTCCCCAGATGAAAGAGCATTTAAATTTGAGTGATTCAGGCATGATTCCGGAAGGAACAAGAATATCTATCCCCCAAAATATTTTGTCAGGATATACTAGCAATCCTGGTGTGAATGTGCAGGCGGCTGAGCAAAAAATATCAGAATTAAATAACACCAACAGTTATAATATTAACTTACAAACACCGTCAGGAGGAGCTAATACTCATAGCGCTACGGCTCCTGGTGGGCATCAGGCAACAACTACAGCACCTACCACAACTTTTACTTCAACAACAAGTACAACTACAAGCACTACAACTAGCACAACCACAAGTACAACCACTAGCACTACTTCAACAACGTCTACGACAACCAGCACGTCAACTGTGCCTACTACTACTCTGAGAAATGGCGAAGATTTGGCAGGTAAAGCAACTGCAGCAACTGTTAGCCCTACAGAAACAAAAGCACAGCCAGCGGATATGCATAATGATAAAGGCGGGTTGTTACATTCAATAACCTTTTATTTACAATCAATAACTTGGAGTGAATGGGCCTTAATTGTAGCTGGAATTGTGGGAACAGGTTTATTATTATGGGCGGGGATAAAATATTACAAGTCGCTCTCGGCAAAAGAAGGTGTTAAAAGAGTTGTTGCTAAGGATCCTGTTGTGGTTGATTCAGAAAGCTCAGGAGACAAAGGTATTGAGGATGAAGATGTTAATTTAGAAGAAGGCTTCCCGGCAAAAACTCCAAATTCAATTATGCAAATAGTAAGAGTTGAGCTTTTACCTATATTAAGTGCTGAGTCTGTAAATAAAAAAGAGGCAGAAAAAACAGTAGAAAAAGCGTTAGGTAAGATTAAGGGTAAAATAAAAGGAAATCCTGATTTAGGTTTTAGTATTAAGCAGGAAATTATAGAAAAAGCAGAGGCTCTGGCAGAAAAAGTGAGAGCAAAAATTGCAATGTTGCCAGAGACTGTTAAGCCAAAGAAAGGTGTAGATGAATCAGGGGAAGTTGCGAAAGTTTCAGAACCTGCCTTAGAATCTTTGGTTGTGGAAGGAGAGGATTCTAATATTAATAATGCTGGAACAAACGATTTATCTATTGGGGGTGATTCTGGTCCGCCGGGTGGTTTTCTTTTTAGCCCAGATGATAATTTAGTGTTGCCTGATCCGGTTAAAGAAATAGAGGCAAGAGTTGTTGATAATTCTGGTGTAATTATTACAGAAAATGAAAATGCAATAATTGTAAGCTTAAGACCTGAACAAGCAGCGCTATTGTCGAATAGATTATTTCAGATTTGGGAGTTCTCAAGAAAGAACACTGATCCATCTGGAGAAATAAATCTGGAACTAAGCAAAGCGCTTGTTTTACGGGAAAAACAATGGGATATTCCCTCAGCTATTCGAAAGCCGCCTGTAAAAAAAGATGGCAATCTAGATGCAAGACAAGCTGAATTAGATAAAGAATCAGATGCGCTAGTACAAAAGGCAGCGCAAGCGTCTAAAGATGATGATGTTAAAGAACAACAGGGACTAGAGGACGAGCTTGATCAGCACAAAAAAGATTCATGGAGTATAGGTGATGATTTTTATGTTGTTGATGATCTGGGTGAGATTTCAAAACATACTATTGTGCGTTTTGATAGGGGTGCAGAGTTTTATGATAAAAGAGGTGTTATGTATGAAAATAATGAAATGTATACATTAGAAGGTGCAAAAATAAAAGCAAGGTTAGTTAAGCGTAATTTTACTCATTCATTAAGTGTTAAAGATGCCAAGGGGAATATGGTTAATCTTTCTCCTGGGATGACCATTTGGATTATTCTAGAGAATCCTAACGGAGAGAAGAAGGTGGCAGAGTTTAAGATTGCGGGTATTAATAAGGTTGATCGTGTGTTCATTAGTGACAATGGAAAAAATATTAATATTGATAGACCATTTTATCTTAGCGAAGATGATTCAAAAGAATCGCTTATTGGGGAAGGCAATTTTAAAGTAAAGGCTGAAACAGGGTCTTCGGTTAAAAAAACAGTTGTTAGCTTGATTAATAGATTGAAGAAAAAGATTCCAGAGATTGTTGCGGCTCAGGAAATAACCACGGCTTATCAGGAACCAAATAGAAAGAATGAGGATGTTGTTCTTGTTGATGATAAATTAAAATTTATTATGGTTGCTGATGGTATGGGCGGGCATGCAGCAGGAGAAGTAGCAAGCAATATTGCCAGGGAAGTTATGGGTGAGGTAGTGGCTCAGGGATTGCCAAATGTAAATAGTGTTGAAGATCTCCAAAAGCTCTTGGAAGATGGTGCTATTAAAGCACATAGGGTTATTTTAGATAATGCAGATAGAAATTCAGGTCAAAAAGGCATGGGAGCAACTTTATCTGCTGGAGTCATCTGGGCAGATGCTTCTGGAAGGCAATGGTTTGTTGGGCTAAATATTGGTGATAGTCGAATTTGCCTGAGAGCTGTTAATGGGCAAGTCGAGCAATTAAGCAAAGATGATAATTCAATGGCGGGTTTCTTTGCTATGTTTGGTAACCCTAGCTTTGAAAGTATAGCAAATAGTAAAAACAACAAAATATTATTTAATGAAGCAAGGAGAAGCATTAATTGCGCTCTAGGGCATGAAAATGAATTTGGTTTTTCTGTGCAGGCACATCAGAGAATCGCAAGGTTGCTTAATCCTGGAGATATGATTATTATAATGTCTGATGGTATTAGTGACAATTTAGATTTAGACCCCAAAGCAATGCAAAGAATTTCAAAAAAACATAATAATCCTGCTTCTTTAGCAAAAGCTCTAAAAGATGAAGCTATGCGAATAATTAATAATCCAAAGAATAATGTTGAGCGTGAACTTGGGAAAAAAGATGATATTTCTGTGGTAGTAATGCGGGTTCCGTCGGCCTCTTCAGCAATTGAGGAGCAAGAGCCAAAAGAAAATATCTCTTCTAGTTTAAATTCAGCTCAAGGTTTTGGGGGCATAGATTTTCGCTCTTTACCTATTGTTACTGAATCAATTGCATCTTTGCGTATAAAGTTATTAATTTCACCATCGGGAGGATTGCAAAATTTAAATTTAAGCCGTCAATGGCAGGAATTAAGAAGGCTCTTAGAAGCAGGCATTACTCCTTCAACTGAGAGGGTAAAGGAATATTTACAGGCCGCATGTTTAAATAATTGCCTGGAAACTGAATCTTCAAAGATTGTTACTTGTATTGCAGATATTTTAAGAAGCGAAGAAGAACAGTGTTATTCTTCTGACCCTGCTTTAACGGAGATTTTAGTGGTGCTTGAGTCTGGAGTTTCTGAGCAAGAGCTAAAAGAAATCCTTCCTGGGGCATAAATCGTATATCCCTTCTTGACCCTAGCTTAATCCTATTATATAATTAAATCCTACTGTTTTTCAGTCCACTCTTTTAGCAAAGGAGCTTGCCATGGATGTCAAGAACAAGAGGAATTTTATTCTTTTGGGTCATGCTCAATCCGGCAAAACAAGCCTCGCTGAAGCAATACTTTTTTTCTCAAAAGCAACTACGCGTAAAGGAAAAATTGAAGACGGCTCAACAGTTAGCGATTATAGCTTTGATGAAATAGAAAGAAAAAGCTCAATTAACCTGAGCCTTGTGTTTTGTGATTTGTCACTAAGGCAGATAAGGAAGGTATAGATTTAGGGAAGTGTATTTCTGGCTTACAGGAATCTTTTTCAAAGACAATTATGAAGATTGAATCACTTGATGCTCCGGAATTAGCCGAGGCAGTTGCTGAAAGCGACGACAAATTATTAGAAAAATTTTTAGATAAGGGCTCTTTGTCAAAAGATGATGTTTCAAGCGGCTTGCGTCAGGCAGTGATTAAGCGCAAATTATTTCCGGTATTTACCGGCTCTGCTTTAACTGAAAAAGGGATCCCAGAGTTATTAGACGGAGTTATTAATTATCTTCCTAATCCGTTTGAGCGTAATAATGTAAAAGTAGCTGATCCAGTAAAGCCAGAAGAGAAAAAAGATTTGTCTTTATTAGAGTCAGCGCCTTTTTCTGCTTTTGTGTTTAAGAATATAGCTGATCCTTTTGTGGGGCAGCTTACATTATTGCGTGTTTTCTCAGGCACACTTACATCGGCGAGTCATTTTAATAATGTTACCAAGAAAACCAAAGAAAGAATCGGGCAGATTTTACTATTGCAAGGAAAGGAACAGCGTCCGGTTGAAGCGGCCACTGCCGGTGATATTGTGGCAATTGCTAAATTAAAAGAAACTTCGGTTTCAGACTCACTTAGCAATGACAAAGCCCAATTTTTGTATGACCCGATTACATTTCCTGAATCAGCAATCTCTGCGTCGGTAAAACCGAAATCACGCGAGGACGAAGAAAAAATTTCTGATGCTTTGCACCGATTGGTTGCTGAGGACCCGACATTTAAAGTTTCGCATGACCCGCAGACAAAAGAATTGATAATTTCTGGTTTGGGGGATTTGCATTTAAATGTGATGGTGGGCAGACTCAAGAAAAGATTTAATGTTGCAGTTGAGGTGGGTACGCCCAAAGTTTCATATAAAGAAACGATTACCAAGCATGCTAAGGTTCAGGGAAAATTTAAGCGTCAATCCGGAGGTCGCGGCCAATACGGCGATGTTTGGATTGAGGTCCAGCCTTTAGAAAGAGGTAAGGGCCTTGAGTTTGTAGATAAAGTTGTTGGAGGAGCAATACCGCGTAATTTTATTCCTTCAGTAGAGAAAGGCGTGCGCCAGGCAGCTTTGGAGGGTGCTGTAGCAGGGCATCCTATTGAAGATATTAGAATAACACTTTATGACGGGTCATATCATGATGTGGATTCTTCTGATATGGCATTTCAGATTGCAGGTGCCATGGCTTTGCGTAAAGCTGTGCAGGAAGCAGGGCCGGTGCTTTTGGAACCGGTAATGGATGTGGAAATTAATATTCCGGAAGAGTTCCTTGGTGCTATTTCTGGGGATGTTAATTCTCGTCGTGGACATGTTGTTGGGATGGAGGTAAAAGGAAAAACACAGATAGTTAAGGCTCAGGCGCCTTTATCGGAAATGTTTAAATATGCAAATGATTTGCGCTCAATTACCGGAGGACGAGGAAGCTATACGATGCATTTCTCGCATTATGCAGAGGTCCCGCATAAGATATCTGCTCCTATAGTTAGCCATTATCAGGCCCACAAGAAAACAACCGAAGAACAGTGAGTTTTATAGGATAACCCAAAGGAGAATTAAATGAAGATTAGTGTATTTTCATTGCCTGATATTAAATTGGGCAAGTATAATGTTAAAGATGCCAGGCTTGATGAAGTTGATAAAATTACTAAAGCAAAAAAGAAGACTTATATTCAAGTGGAGTTAGTGGGTGAGGATGCGGCAATTGATGCTGATGCAATTTTAACTGCAAAAGATAGCGCTGCAGATCTAATTTTAAAGGATATTGATTTTGTAGAGACCCGCCTAAGTAGAAGTACAGATGAAAAAGAAAAAACCTTGCTTGGCAGGTTAAAAGTAATTTTAGAAAAAGAGGAATTTATTTGTGGGAAAGAATTTAACGAAGAAGAAAAGAAATTAATGGCTAGTTACGGTTTGTTGACAGCCAAAGCAGTAGTAACTGCTCAGGCAGAAGAATTGGAAGATTTGAATAATTTATTATCTAAAGCGGTTGCTGGTGCTGAATATATCAGTTTTTTTACT
>JACROS010000057.1 GCA_016214325.1 Candidatus Omnitrophota bacterium
AGTTAAAATAAAGCTCAGCAATTTTAGGATAAATCAAACTCTCAAGATTTGGATATTCCTTAAGAATATCTTTATAAACTTTAAGGCCCAATTCCGGCTTATCCTGTTTTACATAAATATCAGCAAGAGCCACTGCCGCCTGGCCTGTAAGATCAGATTTACCCAAAGAAATTACTTTCTTAAAATTATCCAGAGCCTTCTGATAATCAGATTCCTCGGCATAGCTTGTGCCTAATGCATAGTAGGCATCAGCCACCAGGTTACTTTTTGGAAAATCCTGGATAAGGGAACTAAAATACCTGCGGGCCATGGTCAAATCATTATGCCTGTAATAATATTCACCCAGCCACCACATAATCTCTGCAGTCAAGCTTGAATCAGGATATTTTGAACGAAGCGCCTTAAACCTGGACATAGCCTCGTTCTCATTACCCAGCTGATAATAACAATCCGCAATTTCATATTCGGCCTTTTGCATTAAATCTTTATCCTGCCCGTATAAACGGATAATATTTTTAAAAACATCAATGGCAGCATTAAAATCACCAATGTTATAAATACTTGTTCCCAACAAATACAGCGCCTGAGGCTTTAAGCTGCTATCTTTAAAATCCTGCTGAAACTTTCCAAATATTTCTTTACTTGAAACGTAATCCTGCTTTTGGAAATACGCCAATCCCAATGCATACTCTGCTTCGTCTAAAAGTTTCGACTGCGGAAAATTCCTTTTTAAATTCAAGAAACTCATAATTGCGCCATCATAATTTGAAGCCTTTAACAATGTTAACCCCAGCTGATACTGCACATAATCACTGTAAAAACTATCCGGGTAATCTTTAAGAATAACATCATAAGCTTCCTGCGCTTTTTTATAATCACCCGAATCCTGATAAGCATCGCCAATCTGACAAAGAGCGCTTACTTTAACAACCTTGTCTTCACTTTCTTTGGCAACCTTCTGAAACTCCTTAATTGCATCCTTAAACTCTCCTTGCTTTAAAAATGCCCAACTCAAGCCATAATGAATTTTATCTATAATTTCCTGAGGCACAGACTTAGAATCAATTTTCTCCAAAGCTTCATTATAAATCTTAGCTGCCTGAATATAATCTGTCGTATTATAAAGAACATCAGCTTTGCCAAGATAGGCCTGAGCCAAAATTAACGAATCATCATTTGTCTTAATCAGCTCATCATAGATACTTTTTGCCTGATCCATCTGATTTGTTTCAGACATCAACAAAGCTTTACCCAATAACAGAACTCCCTGATTTTTCTTTTCCAGTTTATCTGCTTCAATGCCTAAAAATGCCTCTTGAGCCTGCTTATATTGTTTTGACTTTAAATATGACCATGCCAAACCAAGCCCTGAAAGTGCTTTGATTTTTTCATCCGCAGACTGCGAATTAGCCTTTGAATAAAAACTAATTGCGTCATTAAAATTATTCAAATAATAATCTGCTTCTCCGAGATAAAAATAAAAATACTGCTGTCGCAAACTATCCTTTGCATACTGCCTTAGATAAAGTTTAACTTTTTCTTTTAACCCGGAGTAATCTTTTAGATTGTAATAACACTCTATTATTTTAAGCACAGCATCATCAACTAAGGCGTCTTTATTAAAACGCTCTTCTATAACCTTAAAATAAGTTAGAGCATCCTGATATTTCTGCTGTTGAAACAAGCACCAACCCAAAGAATAAAAACTAGCCGATAAATACGTAGATTTTGGAAAATCATCAATTATCTTTTTGTAATAAGTAGCGGCCTTGTCAAAGTTATTTCCTTTAAAATGCACCTCTGCAATCCAATAAAGAACTGAATCCTTTATCCCTGAATACGCAGGATCGGCTAATAACTCCTCAAATTTAGCTAATGCCTCTAAAAACCTATTTTGCTGAAAATAACACCTGCCGATTAAAAGTTTTACCTCGGGTATTTTCTGAGAATCTGGATAGTTCTTTAGAAAACGCTCCAATAAACCAAGGCTTACATCATAAAAACCATCATCAAAAGCTTTCTTTGCCACATAAAGGGACTCCTCTTCTTTAACTGACTGCTGCATAGAAGCATTTTCTTCAGCTAAGACAATCATAAAAGATCCCAAGACGCAAATAATTGAAAAAACGAAGATTGATAGATATTTATTTTTTTTCATGATTAAAACTATACCACCACTCTATTTCTTATTCAATACCTTTCTCAGGTATTCGGCAGTATAAGACTTCTTACTTGCTATTAATTCTTCCGGGCTGCAGGCAGCCATAATTTCGCCACCTCTGTCACCGCCTTCCGGCCCTAAATCAATGATATAATCCGCACTTTTAATCACATCTAAATTATGCTCAATTACGACCACTGTGCTGCCTTTTTCAACCAGTCTTTGCAAGACAAAAACCAACTTCTCTACATCAGCAAAATGCAAGCCTGTTGTTGGCTCGTCTAAAATATATATAGTATTTTCAGTAGCGCGCTTAGAAAGCTCCGCAGACAATTTTATACGCTGAGCCTCTCCTCCAGATAATGTAGTCGCAGGCTGGCCAAGATGAATATAACCCAAACCAACATCATAAAGTAAAGCCAAAGAATTTTGTATCCTTGGAATGTTAACAAACAACTCCATCGCCTCCTCAACAGTCATTTCCAAAACCTGTGCGATAGATTTTCCTTTATATTTTACTTCCAGCGTTGCTTCATTAAATCTTAGACCCTTACAAACATCGCACTTAACATAAACATCAGGCAAGAAATGCATCTCAATCTTTTTTATTCCATCTCCAGTACAAGCCTCGCACCGCCCACCTTTAACATTAAAAGAAAATCTTCCCGGCTTAAAACCACGCACACGCGCCTCTGGAAGCCTGGCAAACAAGTCCCGTATTTCGCTAAAAACCCCGGTATAAGTAGCAGGATTTGACCGCGGCGTTCTTCCAATAGGGGACTGGTCAACAACAATTACCTTGTCAATTAAGTTTGCTCCATTAATTTTACTGTACATCCCAGGCTTTTCTTTTGATTTATATAATTTCTGAGCCAATCCCCTAAAAAGAATATCCTCAACAAGAGTAGATTTCCCGGAACCTGAAACGCCGGTAACACAAATAAAGTTTCCTAGGGGAAATTTCACATTAATGTTCTTTAAGTTATGCTCACGGCATCCAATAAGCTCCAAAAATTTTCCTTTATTCCAAGAACGCCTCTTCTGGGGAATATTAATTTTTAATTCATCCCTTAAGTATTTTGCAGTTAAAGATTTTTTATCCTTAAGAAGTTCCTCAGTAGTGCCGGAGAAAATTATTTCACCTCCATTCCTCCCTGCCCCCGGGCCGAGGTCTACAACATAATCCGCAGCCCGAATTGTTGCCTCATCATGCTCAACCACAATTAGAGTATTTCCAAGATTGCGTAGCGCTTTTAAAGTAGCTAACAATTTGTCATTATCTTTCTGATGAAGCCCAATACTAGGCTCATCCAGCACATATAAAACTCCCACAAGGCCGCTTCCAACCTGAGTAGCAAGGCGGATACGCTGAGCCTCTCCTCCGGAAAGAGTCGCACTCTTTCTATCCAGCGTCAAATAATCAAGGCCAACATTAATACAAAACTGCAATTTCTGCAAAATTTCCTTGAGAGCCTGATGCCCAATAGCTTTCTGGCGGTCAGTTAATTCAAGGTTGCTGAAAAAATTATAAGCATCCTTAATCGAAAGTTGTGTAACTTCGCAAATATTTTTTCCATTAATTCTCACGCTCAGGCTTTCTTTCTTAAGGCGCGCTCCCTTACAAACCGGACAAGGCAGGCTTGATAAAAAACGAGAAATTTCTTCTTTAAGATACTCACTTTCTGTCTGCCGAAACAACCTTTCTAAATGCGGGATAACCCCTTCAAAAGGCTTGCCATTTATTTCTTTATCACTTCCATAAAGAATTGCCTTCTGAATATTCTTAGGCAGTTTCTTAAAGGCAGTATCTAAGCTAAAACCCATCTTATGAGACAACTCCCGCAAAAGCCAGCGATAGTAAAGCAAGCCTCTATTGCCCCTTCATTAATAGACTTATTTTTATCCGGCACAACCAAGTCAACATCAAACTCAGGCTTATTACCTAAACCATTACATTCAGGACAAGCTCCATAGGGAGAGTTGAAAGAAAAAACACGCGGCTCAATTTCAGCATAACTTATCCCGCATTTTGAACAAGCATATTGCTCACTAAAAATCATTTCTTTTTTTTGTTCCGGCAAAACCGCAATAACTACACCTTGGCCTGTTTTTAATGCAGTTTCAATAGAATCATTTAAGCGGTTTTTAACTTCTGGTTTTATAATCAAACGGTCCACCACCACTTCAATATGGTGAATTTTATATTTAGCTAACTTAATTTCCGCAGGCAGCTCATAAATTTCTCCATCCACCCGACAGCGGGTAAATCCAGATTTCTGAATCTGGCTGAATATATCCCGATACTCTCCTTTTCTACCCTTTACCAAAGGAGCCAAAATCTGCAACTGGCTTCCTGACGGCAATTTAAGCAACCTCTCAACAATTTCCTGAGAAGTCTGCCTTTCTATAGGCTGAGAGCATTGATAACAATGCACCACTCCCACCCGGGCAAAAAGAAGCCTTAAGTAATCATAAACTTCAGTTTGAGTTGCAACTGTTGAACGGGGATTGCTGCCAGCAGTACGTTGTTCAATGGCAATTGCCGGAGATAACCCTGATATAAATTCAATATCCGGCTTTTGCATTTGCTCTAGAAACTGGCGGGCATAACTAGATAAACTCTCTACAAACCTGCGCTGGCCCTCAGCATAAATAGTATCAAAAGCAAGGCTGGATTTTCCTGAACCAGATAATCCGGTAACTACGATCAACTGATTACGCGGAAGCTCCAGATTAACATTCTTTAAATTATGCTCTTTTGCTCCTCGAATAACAATAAATTCATTTGGCATTTTCTATTGCTGAGTCTCCAATAAACTCCTTATAACTTTATTACGCGGCTCAATGGCTAAAGCCAGAGAAAAATATTTCCGCGCTAAAACTAAATCATTTTTTTGTTGATACAATTCGCCTAACTCAATCAAATTTGGAATAAAATACGGATTTATTTTATATGCCTCAAGGCCAAAATCAAGCGCTCTTTCAAGCTGGCCCAATATTCTATAACAAACACTTAATCTGTAAAGCACAAAGAAATCATTTCCTTTTTTTCGGATTGCCTCCTGATAACGCGCAACAGCCTTTGAAATTTCTTGAGTATAAAAATAGTAATTACCATACAATATTTCTAGATTATAATCATCCGGATAATACTTCTCATACTTTTTTATTTCATCTAAAGCTTCGCTGTAACGGCCGTAAACAAGATATTCATTAATAAGCGACTTGCGCACAGGAGAACGAGGATCAGAAAATTGCAATATTCTTTTAAAAATAATTAAATCTTTCTTCCAGTAAAAGTTATTTGCCATAGTAAGCACAGAATAAAAAGAAACCAAGATTATCAAAATCAAAACCCCTATTCTGGCACTCCTGATTAGCATAAACACCAACACAACAAAAAAACCAAAAGAAGAAACATATACCCAGCTTTCTGCCATTAACGCTCCATAAAGCAATACGTACTTATCAAAACACATAAACACCGGCAACAATCCCAAAATAAACCACCATGCGCCAAAAACAAAAGCCTTGTTCTTTCTCCAGAAAAACAATCCTGCCCCCAATAAAACGATAAAACTTACTGCAAAAATAGCTTCAGCTTGCAGAAATGAATTCAAAAAAGGCGTGGTGCGCAAAAGCCGCAAGTCAAACGGAATCAACAAAAGTAAAACATATTTAAATAACAGGTTAAAAATATTTAATAAATATACCACTGGATTAAACTGCGGCGGCTGAACAAAAAACTGTATTTTCCCAAAAATATGCATTCTCCAGAAAAAATAAGCTAAATTTAATGCCAAATAAGGCAACACCAGAAAATATTGCCTAAATTTTACTTTTTGAATAAATATAATCAGTAAAATAAAAACAAACAGAATTAAAGCATTTTCGCGAGATAGCAATGCGAGCAAAGCACAAATTAAGCTAAGAACATAAAACTTGATATTCTTTGCCTGCACAAATTTCAAGAAACCCGAAATCGCCAAGAGCATAAAAAGAAAACTTAATAAATCTGCCCTTCCTGCAATGTAGGAGACTACTGATGTCTGAAGCGGGTGCAACAAGAACAAAACACTCGCCAATGCCGAAATCCTAAAATCAGAAAAAAGAGCAAAAAGCAGATAGAAAAGTAAAACAGCATTTAATAAATGCAAAACAAGGTTAGTTAAATGAAAACCGATTGGATTTAACCCCCAGATTTTATAATCAAGATAGTAACTTAAAAGCTGTAACGGCCTATAAACAAAAGAAGCTGACTGAGCAGAATTATTTTGCAGAAAATTAACATAAATATCTTTCTGAAATATTTGTGGCAGAAATTTTGCGGATTTAATTGCCGGGTTATAAACAATAAGCACCTTATCATCAAACACAAAATCATTAAACAAGCTGTTAAAATACACAACAAAAGCAGCTAAAAAAAGTAAAATAATAAAAATTGTTTTCCTAGATAATGCTATTTTATTAAACATTATTCAAATTGTTTAAAACGGATAATATTATGCTTATGCAAAAGATATTTTAAGAGTGTTTTCAAAATCCCCACGCCATATATTATTGAAGGTATTAATTTAATACTTGAGGCCTCATCAAAATAGCGCGTCTTTATCGGCACCTCTTCTATCTTAAGGTAATTCAATGCACCCTGAACAATTATTTCATTGTCAAAAACAAAATTATCTGAATTGCGCATAAAATTTACCTGCCGAAGATATTTTGAACTATAGGCACGAAAACCACTATGATACTCAGTCAAATAAGTTCCTAAAACAACATTTTCTAGTGCCGTTAATAAGATATTCACATTGTGCTTCCATAACGGCATACCCCCCTCAAGAGCACCACCCTTAATCATCCTTGAACCAAATACCGCATCTGCTTCGCCTTTTTGAATCGGCTCAATTAATTTCGGAATTATTGTCGGATCATATTGATAATCCGGATGCACCATCACAATAATTTCTGCCCCTGCTTCAAGAGCCTTAGAATAACAAGTCTTCTGATTTGCTCCATACCCCATGTTTTTGCGATGCATAAAAACCTTAATCCCCAGCTGTTTGGCAACCTTAACCGTATCATCCTTGCTGGCATCATCAACCAAAATAATATCATCTACTAAATCTTTAGGAATATCCTTAATTGTCATAGGAAGAGTTTTAGCAGCATTGTAAGCCGGAAGGACAACAATAGTTTTCATTTTCCTGTTATGGTTACGCTCAACAGGATGTATTTCATCAGTGTGAATAAAAGAAAGGCTGCGTTTTTTCTTGGCAAAAACAACCACCTGATCATAGAAATTAATTTTCAACAATGAGTCTTTAGGAAAAATATATTTTGCAAAAAGTCCAAACAGGCCGCTGACAAATGAATTGTAACCTGAAAGCCGGCTTGCCAGGTACTGCGAACTAAACACGCGTGCATACGGAGAATATTTAATTACTTTAAACCCCGCCGCATCAAGCATGCGATTAATTGTTTTTCGCGAAAAATAAAAAAGATGTGACTGCTGAATACCCCACCATTTGGCCCCTAGTATTTTGCTTAATAAACTTTCAATGTCAGGAGTAGATATACAAAGAATACCATCGGTCTTTAAGATTCTTCTCGCCTCCTCTAGCACCATGCGCGGATCAGGCAAGTGCTCAATTACATCAGTCATAACCACCGCATCAAAATAATTATAGGCAAAGCCTGCATCCTTAAGGCCCCCCTCAAACACATTTAGGCCAAATTCTTGTTTTGCATATTTTACCGCCCAGCTAGACAATTCCACCCCAGAAACTTCCCAGCCAAGTTTTTTAGCCTCATCAAGCAAGAAACCAGCAGCGCAACCTACATCTAAGATCCTGCCTTTTCTCCTAAATCTTATTAACTTGTTTAAAAGTAATCTTGCTGCAGCCCTTCTTCCCTTTTCTTCAGCAATATAAAGAGGATCCTCCATGCTACAATATTTTGACAATATTTCCTTATGGCTGTCATGAACACTGGCATAAACCAACCCGCACTTAAGGCAGCGCACAACCTTTAGATTATTCAAATCGGATTTATCGCCGGTAATTTTATACTGCACTTGAGCTTGTGTATCCGGTTTCTTGGCCTTAATATCATAAACTACTTTGTAATACGACGAACCGCACAAATTACATTTAGTTTTATTCATTTTGTCTCCATGATTGCTAATCTGCCCAAAGCATCTACCAAACCAGAAATCCTCAGCAATGCTCCGGTTTGATAATCAAAGAAACCCAGCTTTAAGATGCCATTTCTTTGAAAACTATCTCCTAAATCAATGCGCAAATTTTCTTTTATAAATTCTCCTGCCTTCCATGCGCGAGTCGGATAAATCCTATAACAAACAGGATGAAACTTGCGCGCTGTTATATCTCCTTTAGCATCAATAAAATCAAAAAATACATTTATATCCTTAGGTGTTTCTTTTAGGCATTTCCAATACAAAGTAATTTCTAAAACATTATCTTCTTTCTTAGAATCAGCTCCTATTAAAGCAGTGCTTTCCTCAATAACAATGTCAAAACTATTGCTAATCCCAGTAAACGGCACCTCACTAACGCTATAAAGCGCTTTATCAGTAGAATCGTTTTTGTCAAATAAAACCACCGACTCCATTAGGCGACGTACCTTAAATTTTTCCCTAAGAAACAACTGCTGAAGATTTTTATAGAAATCTGAACGATAGAAACCCATAAATGTCAATGTATCATTAAAATCTATCAAAGCAAAATCAACATTATTAAGCTCGTACTTTCTTGAAGAAAGCGTATAAAACCCCATATATTTATGGTGCAAAGAATACAAATTAGTACGATTAGCAAGATGCGGCAAAAATTCAAATGTTGCAACCACTGAAGCATTCCTAGGAATTTTCTCAATAAACTTTTTCTTGTAATAATCCAGATAACTTCTTTGATATTCTTTAAAAATCTTTGGAAAAACTTTAAAATGCGGCCCATAAACCAAACAAGAAATCAAAATAACTACTATCATAGAAGTTTTTAAGAGCCCGGGGCGCAATACATCCTTTACTTTATCCAGAAAAAACCTTATTCCATAAATAAGGCTGACAAAAATAAAAGGGACAATCTCTGCAGTATAATGAAAATAAATAGAAA
>JACROS010000016.1 GCA_016214325.1 Candidatus Omnitrophota bacterium
GTGAGGCAAAATACCTGGAACTACATTTTCATGGCGTTCATCAACGCAGTCTGCAAATACAATTTCTTTAGAAGCTGCGGCCCTGCCGCAAAGGCATCTGCCAAAAGGCACATAACAACACACTTTTTGCAATTCATTGCTTAAGCCCCTCACCGCTTTCATGACCAAAACTTCAGGGTTTTCTTCTACAAGAAAAATTGCCCCTTTTGATTCAAGAGAGAGCCATGGAATAGAAACTATTACATCAATAGTCTTTTCCAGCATCTCTTTAAATGGAATATTTTCTAGGGAAATCTCAATAATCTGATAGAGGAGCCGATGGACTTGGTAAATTTGTAGATTTTCTTGCTCCATAATAAAATAGTTCCTCAAAAATACTCTTCTTAGAAAAACAATTTACGGCTGCTCGTCTATTTTATTTAAGAAACCTGAGATTCACAGCCACCTAAAAAGTTTACTCTTTGGAGATTGCAAACGTAACCAAAGCTGAGAGAATAAAAAATGGCCCGGCGCAAGCCTTAATTAAGAACCAAGTATATACCCACCACATTCTACCGATTAATAAATACCCGCCAATAACAAGAAGAACCAAACCTAAGATAACTTTAAACATCCCAGAAACCCCTTTGCCGCAGCAACAGGGTTTTTGTTCCTGTTTAATTTCTTCTGCCATTTTTCCTCCTTTTTAACGTGCCTCTGTTTTCCATCGACGGTGAATCCAGCCCCACTCCGCCGGATACTTACGAATATAAAACTCTATTACATTTGTTAAACGCTGAATATTTATTGCCACAGTTTCTTGAGCTGTTTTTGCTTCTTCTAATTTTATCTGAGGAGCAAAAATAATTTTATGCGTATCATCAGCTTGCCTGACAATAAAACAAGGTAAAAGGCTTGCCTTGGTACGCTGAGCCAAAACCACCGGCCCTGTTGCTGTAGCAGCTTTTTTGCCAAAAAAATCATTCTAAAAACATTTTTTCCACACGCTCGTCGTGCATTGGCCGCATAATACCGCCAATCTTATAACCTTCAAGGCTCAAACGCGCCATTAACAAAGGAAAGTTGCCAAAATGAGCGCTGACTAAAATTACACCATGACCTTGCTTTAATGCATTATCCAAGTTTTCTTTATCCTGAAAACCTACTCGTTGTTTTAATAGCTGAGGCTTATCCATCAAGAAAAGAAGCTCAATTGCTCCTTTAGCCATATAAGTAAAACAGTCTCGAGCAATTTTCTCTCTTTCTTCTTTTGTTTTTTCCTTGCCAAAAGCAATCTCAAGGCTTTCTAAAGCAATTTTGCGCTGACGCTTTGCAAAGCGATACCCCAAAGAACTAACTCCTCGAGCAAAAGCATAAAGGCCGCCCGAAGGGATAAACCTTACTATCAAAGAACTTAAACTTAACCCAACCCAACCAAAAAAACGGCTGATATTCTTATTAATTTTTTTACGATCCATTAGAAAATTATAACAAAATAATTCTTAGGTTAAAGAAAATTAATCACAATTTATAGCCTATTCTACGCAACAGCTCCTTGCGCCAAGAAATATCCTTATCGTCTTCAATTCCTTTGGGCCTTGCACCATCAATCACGCCCATTACTCCCCGCGCACCGTCAATATTTTCAGCCACAACCACCTCCACTGGATTTGCAGTTGCGCAAAAAATATTACAAACCTCAGGAATATTCTTAATAGCATTTAAAACATTTATCGGATAAGCATTGCGTAAAAAAATAATAAAAACATGGCCCGCCCCAATTTCTAAAGCATTCTGAGCAGCTAAATTCTTTAGTTCCAAATCTGTCCCCTCGCATCTAATCTTACATGCCCCGGAAGACTCAGCAAACGCCAGGCCGAATTTTACTCCTGGAACATTATTTACTAAAACTTCGTATAAATCCTCCACTGTTTTAATAAAATGGCTCTGGCCTAAAATCAGGTTTATCTCATCTGGCTTTCTAATTTTAAAGGATTTTATTTCCACTGCTTCTCCTTTTTCTGGAAAAACTGTTTATTTTATTTCTATCTTTCTAAACGCGGTAGCATCCACAGGCACCTTGCCTCCATAGGCCCTGAGTGAAGTCAAAATAAAATCAGGATTACCTAAAAGCTCAAGCGGAAGGCGCAAAATAAGAGCATGCTTGTTTACTTCAACACCCACACCAGTAGAAGGGACTAGTTTTCCCTTATTAATCACCTTAACCGTATTATATTGAGTAAGAATCCTAATCTTGGGCATCTCATTAAATGGTTTTTTCTCGCTGAACCCGAAAAGAAAAAGCGCTATCCTAAACCTGCGGCTGATATTTTCTTCTTTTTCAACACGTACCAGCAAATGATTATCTACAACCGCATAACTTACCTGCCCCTGGTCATCAACTAAGTCATCCAAGCGGTCCGAAAGAACATTCTCTGAATCAGAATACATCTTAGAAAAACCCAGAAATGAAACTGCCTTCTCCTTCAAGGTCATCTGTTTTTCCAAAGTAACTCCAGAATATTCTGAAAACAATTCATTCTTTCGCACAAAAGCCAGCAAATAAAAAGCACTTGATTCTGTCTGGCTCTTATAACAAAGCATAGCTTTATGTTTGTTTTCTATTTCTTTTGGGGTAAGCCTGATCTCCTGCCAAGCAAGATCCTGGCTCAAGAGATTTTCCGGAGGAACCAAATCTAATTCTGGATGGTAATGACGAGGAAGCGGCCAAGCCGCACGATGGACTAAGTAAGGATAAACCTTGGGAGCAGGAATTGTATTTTTTAATTCCCGCAAAGCAATCTCGCAAAATAAATAGCATGCCCTGTGGTCACCATTAGTATCAGCAGGATGAGAAACAAATATTTTATCGGGTCTGTATGCTTGAATGTTTTCTTTAAAATCTTTTAAAATACTCTCTCCGGTATAAGCTGAACCATATGAATAGTTGTTCTTATACGGCACTGATGTAACACGGGTCAGCAAACTTTTAAAAGGTTTCTTGCTTTGCCAATATTTATTAAAAATAGCCAATGTCCCAAAGTCAGGATACCCTAAAAAAACTAAATTACTTTCTTTAAGCCCCAACAACTTCATGGCCGCAATCGCTTCTTTCCTGCGAACTTCTCCCATATGTAAAAACTCGCCTTTTCTCACTGTCAGTCTTTTCTCATAAACGATAAAAGCAAGCTGATTGTGGTCGCCATTGGTTAAATAAACAATCTTAATCTCAGCGCCTGCCTTGAGCGCTTGTTGAATGATCCCGCCGCAACCAATAGTTTCATCATCTGGATGAGGAGCAAAAATAAGCACTCGCTCACCTTTTTTAAAAGGCTCAAGCATAGTAATCTGAGCCTTCAAGCTAATGGTATCCGCTATAATTGAAACTGAGCTCAATATAGCTAAAAATATAAAAATTAAAATAATTAGTCGCTTCAAACTTTCCTCGTTTTCTTATGCTATTTAGGCAAGAGGATTTTAACAAGAATGGCGCTTAGTGTCAATTACAATCATAAGGCCAGCCAAACTAAGCCAAAAAAACAAGTGGCAGGGTAATTTAAGCCAAATAAAAAAGGTAAGGGAAAATTTATTGTGCTTTTTGTTTTTGGGCATTGCCTGCCCGCTGGTAGTTTTCCCTTACCTTTTTACTTAAACAATCCTCAAAGAAAGTATATCATATTAATTTCACTTTTCAAGAGAACCAAAAAAGAATTATTTATTATATAAACCTATTATAATCAAAGACTTGCATCCTAAATAAAATAATGCTATTTAGCGATAATTTTAAATGACGTAAAAGCTTTATCGCTTTTTTCTCCACCATAGGAAACTTGACAAAGACTCATGGTGTAAACCTGGCCCAACTCAAAAGTGCTAGCCTTAATTAAGAAAGAGGTTTTGCCTGAGGAAACATTTTCAGAAAGTATCAAGCCTGACTCATACATATCATAACCTTTATACAACTTAAGCTCAAAATGGTCTACTTCAGCTGGCTTTAAACTGATCCATTTGCATTCAAGATTATCTTTACCAGTTAAATCAACTTCTTCAGAACGCGGTAAAACTATTTCAGGAGCAGGAGGCGGCTCAAAAGGAGACCGCTCGAAACCTCCTGCGAATGTAAGAGCAATTGCAGATAACAAACAAATTAAACTAAAACCCAACCATAAAAACTTTCTCACTTTACTCTCCTTGCCATTTCAATGCGCTCTTCTATTGATGGATGATCAAAGAAAAAAAACTTGATTATCGGATTTGGTTTACGGTCAGCCAAATTTTGAGAGGATAATTTTTCCATCATCAAAATAAAGGCTTCCTTATTTCCGGTTACCTCAATAGCCATCTTGTCTGCATTTCTCTCCATATAACGGCTCAAGAAATTTCCAAAAGGCTCCATAAGAAAACCAAAAATAACAAAATAAAGAAATACTAGCGGAAGCGCTCCTAACTGGCTTAAATCACTAAACCCAAAAAAACCTAAAACAAAATTACTGGTCCTAAAAATAATGTAAAAACAAACCAATGTCACCAGGGAATTTGTTAAAATCAGTTTTAAAAGATGCCTCATTTTATAATGCGCAAACTCATGCACTAGAATTGCTTCAATTTCATCATAAGTATATTTATCCTTTAATGTATCTGCCAGAATTACCCGCCGAGTTGCTCCCCAGCCGACAAAAGCAGCATTTGCCTTTAGGGTCTTTTTGCTAAAATCTATTTCAAAACAGTCTAAAATATTTATTTTCATTTTCTTGGCAAGCAACATAATCCTTGCACGCAAAGATTCGTCTGTAAGCGGCTTATATTTAAAAAATAGCGGAATCACCACCACCGGAAGAAGCTTTGCAAAAATAAAATTAAAACATATCCAAAACAAAGACACCCAAAACCACCAGGCTTGAGGGCTTAGCCATAAAATCAGATAAAAAGCCCCTACTAAAATAAGGGCGATTAAATATGAAATCACCCCTGACTTAAGCTGATCCAATAGCCAATCATTAATTTTCTGTGAAGAAAGTAAAAATTTATGCTCAAGAATAAAACTACGATAGAAATTTAGGCCGAAGGAAATACAATAATAAATAAACGAAGAAAAAAGAAGGTAAAGAGCCACATCAAGGGCCTTGTTTGCCAGAAGCCCTTCTATTGTTTGAGCAATAGACATTGAAAATCCTGCTTTTAGAAAGACAAAAAGAAAGCTAACTAAAAGCAGGATATCCAGAATTACGCAAGTATACTTAAGATTTGAGTACTTTTTTGCTTGGCTCAACATTAACAAAGGTACGGAATTTACCGTGACTGGTCTTTTTACGGCTAAAATTAACTGTGCCGTCACAAAGCGCAAATATAGTGCCTTGTCCTCGGGTATTTAAACCAGTTTTATAAGTGTTGATTCCGCGGATAAGAATCTGCCCGGTCTTTACGGTTTGGCCACAGGCCACTTTTACCGCTTTATCCTTTTTTGGGGTAGAAAAACCACCTGTCATGACGCCCTCCTTAAAAATTATTATTCTCTGTGATTAAGTTTACTTAAGGTTTTAAATAATACCACAAAATCATCAATCTAGCAAGACTTCTTCATCCTTTTGCGGCAGGTAAACATTGAGCCCTTTCTGCGCCAATGTTTCATACAATGCCTGGCTCTCATCCAAATCGCCATGCACAAGAAAAATCCGCTTTAAAGGCAGGCACCCTCCTACAAAATCCACCAATTCATTCTTGTCGGCATGGCCGGAAAAAGCATTTATAATTACAACCTCAGCATTTAACTCATGCTCAATCCCAAAAATCCGTACTACCGGCATACGTTCAACAATTCTTCTGCCCAAAGTATCTTTGGCCATGTATCCGACTACTAAAATGGTATTACGAGAATCCTCCATATTATTTTTCAAATGATGCAGCATTCTTCCAGATTCGCACATACCGCTGCCGGCAATAATTATCATCGGCCGCTTTTCAAGATTTAAAGCCTTGGAATCCCTTTGTTCCCGGATAAACCTGAGGTTCAGCAATTCAAACGGGCTTGCTCCCGAAGAAATTGCAGCTTGGCTCTTCTCATTTAGAAAACCTGCATGATGTTTAAACAACCCAGTGATATCAATAGCCAATGGGCTGTCCACATAAATTGGTATTGAAGGAATAGCTTTTTCTTTTAAAAGCTCATTTAAGAAATACAATACCTCCTGCGTCCGCTCTAATGCAAAAGAAGGAATCAAAATCTTACCCTTACGCTCAACTGTCCGCCTGATTGCCTCTCTTAACTTAATTTTAGCTTCTTGTATCGGAGCATGAAGCCTTGTGCCATAGGTGCTTTCTAATATCAAATAATCCAGCCCTTTTGGCACATGCGGATCGTTTAAAAATGGTAAATTCTTTCTGCCCAAATCCACAGCATAACCTAAACGGATTTCTTTAGTGCCATCAATAATATCTAAAACCGCAATTCCGGAACCAAGAATATGTCCGGCATCATACAAAGTAACAAAAATATCTTTGGCAATACAAAATTTCTGCCGATAAGAAATAGAACGAAACCTATGAGTAGCCTGACTAGCTTCATTTTTGGTATAAAGCGGTTTACGAAGCGGCAAACCTAACCTTCTGTTAATTTTATTTACATAGCGGACATCTTCTTCCTGAATCTTTCCTGAATCCTCAAGCATTAACTTACAAAGATCCTTAGTAGCAGAAGTAGTGTAGACCTTGCAACGCAAGCCCTTTTTTATAAGGCTAGGGATATTACCGGAATGATCAATGTGCGCATGAGATAAAACCAGCGCCTTAATAATACGAGGATTGAAATTAAAAGTAGTATTGCGGATATAAAACTCATCCCGACGGCCCTGATAGAGACCGCCATCTAACAAAATGTCTGTCTTATCTGTTGAAATAAGGTGGCTTGAACCAGTGACCGTCCTTACTCCCCCTAAAAACTTAATCTTTACAGGCATAGGTTAATCCCGAGAACTGATTTTTAAAACAACCATAATCACCAAGACAACATAAATCAAACTAAAATACATTAAAATACGATTTTCCTGGAAATATCCAATAATTGCCATAGGATTTGTTAAAATATTTTTTCCCACACCGTAAAGAACCGACTGAACCCAAAACATTTTTAATGGCGAGCCTATAATCACTGCCAACATGTAACGAGCAAACTTAATTCTTGTAAGTCCAGCTGCCAAATCCATAAACCGATAAGGAATCAAAGGAGCGGCCCTAAAAATAAACAGCCATGCAAAATTAATCCTGCCTAATTTCTCATCAAGGTAACGGTATTTCTCAGAAACTTTATTCTCAACAAATTTTCTTCCAAAGCGCCTTGCCAGATAAAACAAAATATAAGCATTAATCGCCTCGGCGATGCAAATTAAAAATGTGCTATATCCCGGCCCGAAAAATAACGCACCTGTGAGCCAAAAAACATCCTTGGAGAAGAAAATAAGAAAACTCACCACCACATAAAGAAGAACATAAATAACACTACTATAAATCAGAGGAAATGCGCGCAAAGAGCTTATAATTATATCAGAATCAAGGCGCATGGACCGGCCAGCATACCAAATCCATAATAAAATAACAATTAAAAGAATAAACTCAATTTCATGACGGTACTTTTTTATATTCATAAGCGTTTTAAACAAACAGAATGTAGCGGAAAGACAACCCTCCAAAAAAACTAATGTATAATATAATTTAAATTCATTATAGTAAATTGGATTTGGGTTGTAAAGACAAAAAAAGATTAACGGGAAAAACTTGCAACATCAGATTCTAGTTGAGCACTACCAGAGTGATTATTTCTTAACACAGTCTTAATTACCTCTTTTTTAGAAGAAGTAAAAGTAACTTTCTCCCAATCTGGAAATTGATCCTGGATTGCGCCAATTAAGGTCTTTGATTTGGTCTGCACCAGCTTTTGGTTAGATATAAAATTGAAAAACTCACCATCTTTGAAGATAAAAATGGCATGCGACTGATTAACCCCTTTAAATTTCACTACAACAATATCGCCATTAATTCCCTTACGACCAAGAATTTCTTTACTTAAAATGGCGAAATCTTCACAATCTCCTGTCTTAAGCTTTAAAGTCTCTTCTGCGGTCTGCCAGCGATCAGGCATCTCTGTTTCATATCTAAATTCATTGCCAAACCAAATAGATAAATCCTGAGCTGATTTAATATGGTTAGCTGCATTTTGCATGGTTTGAGAAAAAGCAGGAGAAAGGAAAAGAAAAGTTATAAGAATAAAACTCGCGCATAGCATTACTATTTTTCTCATTTTTAAGGCTTTATTTCTCATCTCTCCTCCTCCCAATTAAAGTATAACACAATTTCTACATATTTCAAGGATAATTACAAATAATGTAGAAATATTAAATTTATAATACTCTCTTATGTAAGTATATAAAGCACATAGGTTTACAACAGAACAAATCTGGCTTTTTCATATAAACTAGAAATATTCTTCATCTTGATAAATAAATCAGTAGAATATGTAGAAAAAACTTGACAGCAATGCTTCCATCAAGTATATTATTATCGGGAGGCAAAATAATGCAATTAAATGAAAGAATTAGACAAATTCGTAAAGAAAACCGTCTCTCCCGCAGAGAACTCTACCAGAAACTTTTTAATATTTTTGGAAAGAATACAATTCAACCAAACTCTATCTGGCGCATTGAAAGCGGCCTAACAAATCCTCAAGCTTCTTCTCTGCACCAACTCTGTGTAGGCTTAGAAGTAAGCTTAAAAGACCTGCTACAAAATGTTACCCAAGAATCAAAATTAGTAGATATTATAAAAGAGAAAAAGCGCCTTGACCAATTTGCCTACAATGATTCTGCACATGCAGAAATCCTCAGCTCCCCTAAAATGCCTTTTCTTGCCCAAGAGTTAATTTTATTACCTTCAGGAAAAACAAACCTTGAAGAAGACCCAATTGAAGTTGGAAAATTCCAGAAGTGGATTTACTGCTTAAGTGGAGAGCTCAACTGTTATATTGGAACAGAAAAGCATACTCTAAAAAAAGGAGATTGCCTCTCTTTTGACAGCAACCTCCCGCATTACTTTGAGAATAATTCCATCCGCAAAACCCGCTGCATCATCGTGCAAAACCCGAAACATATTTAACGGCTTTTTGGGAAAAATTTATTTTCTTTGCTTAAAATTACAGATACTCTTTCAAAAATTACGCTTATTGTTGAAGGCTTAATAATATAATCTACTGCTCCTTCTTTTATTGCTTCACTGGCAACCTCACGGCTATCCCAAGCACTTACTATTATCGCCTGAGTCTTTAAAGAAATGGTTTTTGCCTGCTTTAAAACATCCACTCCGTAAATACCCGGCATTTTAATATCTAAAATCATCAAATCAATATTTTCTTTTTTTAATATTTCAAGGGCTTTCCTGCCATCTTCTGCCTCAAATACATCACACTCCATGTGCCGATTAAAGTATTTACCCAAAGTTTCTCTTGCTTCTATTTCATCATCGACGATAAGAATTCTCGGTTTTTCCATTATCTTTTTTCCTTTCAATAATGCTGAAACTTCTTGCAGAAATCTCCATTCACTATTATACTTAAATAAAATACACCATGCAAACAAAAATGGAGGGCATGATGAAAATAAAGTTAAGCTTGTGTTTCCTGCTACTTTCCACTTTAATTTACCCGCTAAGTTATGCAGAAAATTATCTCGAGGTTGAGCCTATTCTCTCCACCCGCATAGAAATTAATGCTGGCGAAGATATTACCATCACTCTTCCTGCAAACCCTACCACTGGATATACCTGGCAGCTTGCTAAGCCCCTAGACAAAACTATCTTAGGAGAATCCAGCTCAAGCTATGTTCCAGACAGAACCCAGCAAGTTGGCTCTGGAGGAAGAGAAATCTGGACAATCAAAACATTAAAACCCGGCAGAACCAAGGCAATTTTTAATTACCTGCGGCCGTGGGAAAAAGAAACTCCTCCGGTAAAAACAATTACATTTATAATTATTGTAAAATAATTATTTGTCGTAGGAAGAATAATAATAAGGTGTGAAGGCTTGAAACTCTGCAGCACAAGTATCTACAAGCTTAAAAGCAGGATCAATATTGTATTTCTTGCGTAAAGAGTAAATTTCATCTTCTTTCTTGCCAATAATCTTAGCAAGCTGCCGATCAGAAAAACCGAATTCTTTGGCTTTCTTCAGCGTTTCAGTATTGAAATTTTCTTTACTGCGGCAAATTTCCTTTTCGCATTCAATAATCTCTTTAATATTATACAAAAACCAGCGGTCAATCTTGGTTAGCTCGTGGATTTTCTCAATATCTATTCCAGCGCGAAAAGCATCTCCAACATAAAAAATCCTCTCGGCATTAGGAACCCTTAATTTCTGTAGAATTATTTCCATTGTTCCATTTTCTATTTTTATATCCAGAGGTGAGTTAAAAAGCATGCTCTCTAAACCAAGCTTTTTTATTTCAAGGGAACGCAGGCCTTTTTGAAGAGCCTCCTTAAAAGTCCTGCCAATAGCCATTGCCTCACCCACAGACTTCATAGAAACAGTCAAGCTAGAATCTGCAGATGCAAATTTCTCAAAAGTAAACCTAGGAATTTTTACTACACAGTAATCTATTGCCGGCTCAAAACAAGCAGGAGTTTCTTTGGTGATATCATTTGGAATTTCATCAAGGGTGTAACCAACAGCAAGCTTGGCAGCAATCTTTGCAATTGGAAATCCTGTGGCTTTACTTGCTAAAGCAGAGCTGCGTGAAACCCGCGGATTCATTTCAATAATTACCATCCGGCCATTTTCCGGATTAAGGGCAAATTGAATATTTGAACCTCCGGTTTCAACGCCGATTTCACGAATACAAGCAATAGCTGCATCACGCATTTTCTGATATTCTCTATCAGTCAAAGTTTGAACAGGCGCAACTGTAATACTATCTCCAGTATGAATCCCCATCGGGTCAAAATTCTCAATAGAACAAATAATCACCACATTATCTTTTAAGTCGCGCATAACCTCTAGCTCAAATTCCTTCCAGCCTGTAACTGACTCTTCAATAAGAATTTCGCTAATCATGCTCGCTTCAAGTCCGCGTTTTGCCAAACTCATAAAATCTTCCAGGTTATAAGCAACGCTTCCACCAGTTCCTCCCAAAGTAAAACTGGGCCGGATTATAACTGGAAAACCAATGCGCTTTGCCACCTCAACTGCATCCTCAAGATTATAAGCCTTATCGCTTTGCGGTAAATCCAGGCCTATTTTCTTCATTGCCTCTTTAAAGAGCCTTCTATCTTCGCCTTTTTTAATCGCCTTAATATTTGCGCCGATAGTTTCAACCTTATATTTTTTTAACACGCCCTGCTTATCAAGATTTACTGCCGCATTTAAAGCAGTCTGCCCGCCTAATGTCGGCAGCAAAGCATCCGGGCGCTCTTTAGCAATAATCTTTGTAATTGCGTCCACAGTAATCGGCTCAATATAAGTCTTATCCGCTAATTACGGATCAGTCATAATTGTAGCAGGATTGGAATTAACCAACACCACTTCAAAGCCTTCCTGCTTTAAAACCTTGCAGGCTTGCGTGCCAGAATAATCAAACTCACAGGCTTGTCCGATAACAATCGGGCCAGAACCAATAATTAATATTTTCTTAATATCTTTTCTCTTAGGCATCGTTAAATTACTGCTAATTATTTCTTCATCAACTTAATAAACTCATCAAACAAATATTCGGCGTCATGCGGCCCAGCACCTGCTTCTGGATGAAACTGCACCGAGAAAATCGGCAATTTCTTGTGCCTGATCCCCTCAAGCGTCTGGTCATTCAAATTTATATGTGTAACTTCA
This sequence comes from Candidatus Omnitrophota bacterium, assembly GCA_016214325.1. Lineage (GTDB taxonomy): Bacteria > Omnitrophota > Gorgyraeia > Gygaellales > Profunditerraquicolaceae > JACROS01. The sequence goes on from JACROS010000016.1 coordinate 11,840, forward strand.
ATTTCTTTTTTATTTAATGAATCTATATCCACGCAAAATCCGTGATTCTGAACAGTAATATAAACCTTGCCAGTCTTTAAATCTTTTACCGGATGATTAACACCGTGGTGGCCGAATTTCAACTTGTATGTTTTTCCACCAAATGCCAAGCCAAGCATCTGCTGGCCCAAACAAATCCCAAAAATAGGCAGTTTACCGATTAACTTACGCGTTGTTTCAATAACATAGCTTACTGCGGCTGGATCACCTGGCCCATTTGAAAGCATTAACCCGTCTGGTTTTAATTTCAGAATCTCCTCGCTAGATGTCACTGCCGGAACTACTATTACCTGACAATGCCGTTTTATCAGCTCTCTTAATGTATTGTATTTTACCCCGCAATCAAGCACCACTACTTTAAATTTATTCTTTGGGCTTGACCAAATATATTTCTTATCTATGCTTACATCTTTTACTAAATCTATCCCTACTAAACCGCTTGATTGCCTAACTTTTTCTATTAAAGCCTTTTCATCTGTATCCAAAGTTGACAAAACAGCCTTCATCGCACCAGCTTCTCTGATTTCCAAAGTAAGCTGACGAGTATCAATGCCCTCAATTCCTATTATGTTATTCTCCTTAAGATAATCCCCTAGAGGCTTTTCTGAGCGCCAAGAACTGGCAATTTTACTGTATTCCTTAACTACAAAACCCTCAAGAAAAATCTTACGCGACTCAACATCTTCCTTATTAACACCATAATTTCCAATCAAAGGATAGGTCATGGTTACAATCTGGCCTTTATAGGAGGGATCAGTAAGAATTTCCTGATAACCAGTCATACTGGTATTAAAAACTACCTCCCCAAACCTCTGGCCGGATGCGCCAAAAGATTTTCCCCTAAACACCTTGCCATTTTCTAATGCTAGAATTGCGTTCATTTTTGCAGGCCAGCTTTGATAAAATCTCTAAACAATGGATGTGCAGAATCAGGCTTAGACTTAAACTCAGGATGAAATTGAACTGCAATAAAGAAAGGATGCTTCTTGAGCTCTACGATCTCTACCAAATTCTTATTCTTATAAATACCAGAGAATACCATACCTTTCTTCTCTAGTAAAGTTCTAAATTTTTCATTAAACTCATAACGGTGGCGGTGCCTCTCAGAAACTAATTCCTGCCGGTAAACCTTCTTGGCCAATGTGCCATTTTTGATCCGGCAAGGATAAGCGCCAAGCCGCATCGTCCCTCCCATATCTTTCACTCTTCTTTGTTCTTCCAAAAGGCTTATCACTGGATATTTTGTTTTTGGCATAAATTCAGTAGAATTTGCTCCTTTTAAACCACAGGCATTGCGGCTAAACTCAATTACCGCACACTGCATGCCAAGACATAGGCCCAAAAACGGAACATTATTTTCCCGTGCATATTTAATTGCCTTGATTTTTCCTTCAATCCCGCGATAGCCAAAACCGCCGGGGACAAGCACGCCGCTGACATCCTTAAGAAACTTTTCTGCTCCATATTTTTCAATGTCTTCAGAATCAACCCGTTGAATTTCAACCTTTGCGTCGTTAGCAATACCAGCGTGAGTCAGCGCTTCATAAACCGACTTATAAGCATCCTGAAGGCCAAGGTATTTACCAACAAAGGCAATCTTAATCTTGTGCTTAGGACCAAGAACCCTCTTAACTACAGACTCTTCCCAATCTTTAAGCTCTGAATGCCGGCTAATTAAATTAAAATGCCCCAAAATAATTTCATCAAGAATTTGATCCTTAAAAACAAGCGGTATCTGATAAATTGAATCTACATCTTTTGCCTCAATTACTGCTTCTTTTCTAATACTGCAAAATAAAGATATTTTATCTTTAACATCCTCGGATAACGTCTTTTCTGTCCGGCAAATTAATACATCCGGCTGGATACCAATTTCTCGCAAGGTCCCCACGCTATGCTGAGTAGGCTTGGTTTTAATCTCACCAGCAACCCTGATATAAGGAACCAGGGTTAAATGCACATAAATCGTATTTTGATAACCAACATCCTGCCTGAACTGCCGTGCAGCTTCTAGAAAAGGCAAACTCTCAATGTCACCAACTGTCCCGCCTATTTCAACCAAAACAACATCTGCTCCGGAAACCTCAGCAACTTTTTTTATCCTATCCTTAATTTCATTAGTAATGTGCGGAATAACTTGAATGGTTTTTCCTAAATAATCCCCCCGCCTCTCGCGTGAAATTACAGCATTATAAACTTGTCCAGTAGTAGCATTATTAAATTTAGTGGCCCGAGTATGGGTAAAACGCTCATAGTGGCCAAGATCAAGGTCAGTTTCCGCCCCATCATCAGTCACATAAACCTCTCCGTGCTGATAAGGATTCATTGTACCTGGATCAACATTAATATATGGATCTAATTTCATTAAGCTTACTTTAAGCCCGCGCGCCTCAAGGATCTTACCGATAGAAGCACAGGCAATGCCTTTGCCTAAACTTGAAATTACTCCTCCAGTAACAAAGATAAATTTATTCATTTTAACCCTCTAAAAATAAAAGCGTTTAGTGATGGTGGATCCACCTCTAAACGCCTTTGTTTAATGAAATAACTCTCCAGCGACCACTTATAACTATAACACATAGAAAGCATAAGTCAATTATTTTTACCCCAAGGCTGCATATTCCTTGCCCTCACCCAAAGGATTGAGCCATCGCTTAATACTAAGGTAAGATTTTGCATCTTTTAAATCTATATTTTCTTTTTTATCTTTAGGAAGAATTACTTCAACCTTAGGAGAAAAAATATCATCCTCATTTTCTTCTCTTACTACGGCAATCCTCAAATCACTTAGCTCAACAATAGAGCCTATCGGCCAAATCCCCATAATCTTAAAAAACTTATCTAACAGCTCAGGGTGAAAAAATACTCCTCTTTCTTTCATCATAATTGCATAAATCGTATTTGGAGAATAATCATTTTTATATGACCTTCTTTGAGAGAGTGCGTCATATACATCACAAATTGAAACAACCATAGAAGCCATATGTAACCTGTGGCTAAAAGATAATTTTGGATACCCGGATAAATCATACCTCAAGTGATGCTCAAAACAAACCACTGCCGGCAATATGCCTAAAGACCCGGCATACCCCAATAAAATCTCGGTACCAGCAAGCACATGACTTCTGATATTACTCTTTTCCTCTTCATTTAAAGCCCCAGGCTTACTAATTATCTTGCGTGAAATATAAATCTTTCCTATATCATGAAGAAGCGCAGCTATACCAATATCCATAGAATCTACCTTTGAAAATCCTAATCTTGAGGAAAAATACATGGACAGCACTGCTGTATTCAACATATGCGCAAAGCTAACCGTGTCGTATCTTTTTACAGTAGCAAGGTTTAAAAGCTCCTGATAGCGTCCTACCAGCCTCTCCATCACATCATTGATAGCATGGCGCAGCAAAAGAGTATTAATCTCTTTTTGCTCGAGCATCGCCTCTAAAGGATCAGATATTTTGTCTAGAGTATCCCGATAATCAGGTAAATTTGCTGTCTCAATAATATCTGCAGAAGAAGCCTTGATTTTTCCAACAATTATATTCTCTACTCCTGAATTTGTTAATATTTCCTGTATTTGCACCTTGTTCTGAGCTTTAGGTAAAAGCAAACAGTTAATAAACTTAACCAATTCATCTGTTGTAACCTGCCGGCGGATCTCTATTCTTTCTATGCCCTGTTGATTCAAATATAAAATCATCGGTTTAAGCACCTTACTTAACTCAAAAAATATTTCCTTCTGAAAAACAAGCTCCTCCCCGACTATCCCGATAACAAGCGAATCAAATGACCCAAAAACATCTTGCAGGCTAGAATAAGCCTTTTCGAGCGCTTTCTTAAACTGTGGGTGTTGTTCCGAATAAAGCCGCGCTGTCTGTAAGACAGAGAATATATCTTTAAAAGAATTTTCAATCTTTTCGTTCATGTATATTCTTTAGCACCTCTTTTGCCTTTTTGCGCACTTCTCTATTCCAGAAAAAAGGGCGCTTTGCAAGAATTTGAAGGTATTTATCCTGCCCAGGAAAATCCAATCTTTCTACTATCGCCATATTTTCAAGAATAATCTGATTCTTGCTGCCAAAGGGACTGTTAACTAAAAGTATTCTTTCTAAAACAGCCTCTTTCTCAGCGTCATTACCAGATAAAACCGTTAATGCTTCTTTGCGCAACAAAGTATTCTCAAGTCTTAATACCGAGAACAAGAAATCTTTATTTAAAGCTGAAACATCTTTAAGCGACTGTAAAACTTCTTTTTTTATTACATTATTAGGAAAAGAAAAAATAAATTTCTTGACCTCAAATGAAACTGCCGGCAAAACATATTCAAGGCTATCCAAAAACTTATGCAAAAATTCAAGATCAGCCTGCTTGTAGCTAAGCTGTTCAAAAACCAGATTCAAATTATCCGGAAAAAGCTTGAAAAGTAATTTAACAGACAGAGGACTTACTTTACTTTCTTTAAACACTTGAAATAAATAGTAATTAATATCATAAGCGCTTTTTTCTACTGCTTCCAGTAATGATTCGATATTTTTTATCTCTTCGCTGCCAAAAACCGCCTTTTCTGCAAAACTTGCTATTTTTTCTTCTATCTCTTCAAAAACTTTATTAAAATTGGTGCCATGATTTTTCTTTTTCCGGATAAGCTCTAAAATAAGGCTTAGGTGTGTAATGTTTTTTTCTGCTATTAGGCGGGAACTTTCCTGAGAAAGATACTTTAAGGCCTGGCCTAACCTACTCGCATCAGTTTCCATGCTAATTGTATTTAATAACACGAAAAGGAAATTTTCCTGCAGAGAATTGCGGTCAAAAACAAAACCTGCATCCTGCGGCTGCTGTTCTTTTAAAGAAGAAAAAACATGCCGATAAAAAAAAAAAAAAAAAACCGACTCAGGATTATCAAAGAG
>JACROS010000031.1 GCA_016214325.1 Candidatus Omnitrophota bacterium
GTAAGCACTTCGACTCGGGCTTTGCCCTCGCTCAGTGTAAACGCTTTGACTCTGGGCTTGGCCTTGCTTGGTGTAAACTGAAGGATCTGTCTCTCTTATGATTATCTCTCCTGGGACTATCCAGGGTCTTGTGAGAGTAGGGATAGTAATAGTATCTGTTCCAAAGAGCTCTTCTGCTTTTTTATATAATTTACTCCAGTATTCTTTACCTTCTATAGATTGAGGGCTGGTGAATTGTGCAGTATCTTTCTTAAGCTGCAAATCAGCTTCAAGAAGAATTTTACCCAGCTCAGTCTTAGCTAAATCTTGATCTATGATGTTATCCGGAGAATCAGGACGTAAATTAACCCAAAAAGTATCATTAGGCAGAGTAAGGCCGATGTAGAAGTACTTCATCAGGTCTTGGGTAATGGATGTTAGGTTAGAGTCAGGACTTAGAGCAACTGAGTTATTGGGTTGTGAGCCTTTATCAAGTAAGAGTTTAAAGTTATTGTCTTGGGGAAAATACTGCAAATAACGCAGATGGATGGGACGAAATACTTCTGGCTTAACGAAGCCTGAGCCTATCTTTGCAAATGAGCTAGATAGGTCTATTACACCATCTGCTGCAAAGGCAGATTGCTCTAGGAGTAGGAGTATTGAGATAAGGATACTTATGATTTTGTTTAGTCTTTTAGGCATTTGAGATTTTTTAAACTTAAATAATTTTTATCTGGTATCTCTCCCTCGCTTAAACGCTTTGAAATTTCTTTGAAATTTCATGCGCAAGCTCGGGATTATTTCGACCATACAACTCATGTTCGCTCATTACATTCGCTCCATAAGTTGTGGCCTCAATAAAAAACCGGATTGACCATTTTAAATGTCAATCCGGTTACAATTTACTCGTGACTTGCCCTAGCTACCTCCAATAACCAGAGCCCAGATTATTAATACTTTGCAAAAGTATTAAAAGTATACACTATTCTTCTTAAATTTCAAGTTTTTTTGTGTATTCCTTTATTTAATAAGCATGGCATCGCCATAGCTGTAAAAACGATATTTTTTGTCAATTGCTTCCTGATAGGCTCTTTTCATTAAATCCGTTCCCCCAAAAGCACAAACAAGCATAAAAAGTGTGGTCCGCGGAAGATGAAAATTAGTTAACAGGCAATCAGTTAATTGAAATTTAAATCCAGGATAAATAAACAAATCCGTCCAGCCTTGCTTCGTTCCCTGTGCAAATGCCTCTAAGGCACGCAAGCTAGTGGTGCCAACAGCACAAATATTTGCTTTATTCTTTTTAGCCTGTTTAACAGCACAAGACACTTCATCGGGTATTTCAAAATATTCTTTATCCATCTTGTGATTAATAACTTCTTCATCTTTTACCGGCTTAAATGTCCCTGCTCCTACATGCAGCGTCAAATAACCAAAATTAATCCCTGCATTTTGCATTGAACAAATCAGCTCTTTGGTAAAATGCAACCCTGCAGTAGGGCTTGCCACAGCACCCTCTTTTTTGGCATACACTGTTTGATAATATTCTTTGTCCAAATGCTCTGCATCTCTTTTTATGTATGGAGGAAGCGGCACTACTCCTAAATTATAAACAGTCTCAATTCTATTTGCATTAAAGACTACACAATCCTTAGAAATAATTTCAGCGCTGATATTTTTATCAGAAAAAATAATCTTCTCTCCTACTTTGAGTCGAGAAGGTTTTAGCATGGCATTAAAAACAAGATCACCCTTATGCTCCAATAAAAATATCTCTACTCTGCCCCCGCTAATCCTGTTACCCAATAAACGGCAAGGCAAGACCTTAGTATTATTTAAAATAAACAAATCCCCTTTATGGAAATAATCTTTTATATCTCGAAAAATACAATGCTTAATGCTCTGCTCTTTTTTATCTACAACAAGCAATTTACAGTTATCGCGCTCTTTTTCAGGATATAAAGCAATTAATTTTTTGGGAAGCTCGTAATCAAAATCTGATAATTTTAACATTGCTGAGACATCAATAAATGGTAGGAACAACTAACGAATACTCTCTATTACCTCGCGGTTCATATCTGCAAAAGAAAAAAATGAAATTCCATCCGGCCTTAGCCCCAAGACTAAACGCAATTGTTCGGCCAATAATTCTGGTTTAGTCTTAAACAAAAACGCGCCTATCCCGATATAAACCTTGCCTTTACCTCGCTGGCCCAAAGCAGATTTGACTGTTTCTTTGATAAATTGATTATCGCGAGTGTAGCTCATTAAAACTACATAATCCACAATGCCTTCTTCAAGCCAGCCAGGCCAATCCTGAAACGCATTGGAATAAGCACGCTCAACCACAGGAATCACTGCAGCAGAAATTTCATATCGCGGAGATTTCTTTTTTACTAGTGCAGAAATCTTTGAGACAATTCCAGTTACTTGCTGACGCTTCCAATTATCCCAAATTAAATACTCCTCGTCATTTTGCTGGTTTTGCGGATTAAAATCATTTTCTTCTACAAAACGACCAATATTTTCTTTATTATATCCATAAGTAATCCCAAATTTATTAAAACGCGAACCCGGAGTAAATGGTAAAGGTGAAGGATAACGTATATAATCCAAATGCACACCGTTAAACAAAGGATAGCGATTAATAACCTCTGAAACAACCTTTAAAATATACTCTTGAACCCGAGGATCTCCTGGTTCAAGAAAAATATATTTCTCTCTAAGATAAAATTTATCTGAATCATCTTTTTGCGCGCTTAAAGAAGGCCTCCCATATTGATCCAAAGTGAGGACTGACTCACCGTACTTAACTAATATATCTGCCTTGGAGTTTTCTCCTAAACTCAACAGATTAATCCAGGCAAAAACCTTGATATTGTGCTGTTTAGCTGCTTTTAAAAGCATATCTATAGGGTCAAAACCAGCAACTTTTACCATCTCCTCAAAACGCGGATGAGGCATAATCTTAGAATCATAATAAGGATTGCCAGATTGGAAAACCTGCAAGTAAACTTCATTAATCCCTGCGTCTTTACAAAGTTTTATTAAATTTGAAATGCCTTTTTTTGAACACAATACCTTGTCGCGAGAAAAAACAGAAACCCAAATACCTTTTTTAACTAAAGGCCTAGCGGACTGCGAATCATTTTGTGCCATTAACAAACACGGAGCAACAAGCATCAAAAATAATACAGAAAAGATTATTTTTTTCTTAAACATATTAATTTTTCCCCGTTTTAGTAAATCTTTCTAATTCTGAATAAAGACAACCGCAATATTTCTGGCAATATATACCTTTTTCCTTAGCTTTATCATGGGCCTTTCTAAAACCAGGGCGAAAATCTTGATACAAGAATTCAATTCCCCTGTCTATTGCAATTTGCTCGCCGATTTCTTTTAATAGTTCTTGATTCTGATAAGGACTCACCAGCAAAGTGGTTGTAAATGCATCAAACCCATTTTTCTTTGCATACTGAGCAGTTTTATCAAGGCGCAGCGACCAACATATTGCACATCTATCTGGCGCATTCTCTCTCAAATTTACCGCTTGAAAGAATTCCTGTGGCATGTATGCAGGAAATAAAATCTCTGCAGTCAAATTATCAAAAGCTTCTTTTCTTAATTTATATTCGCTAAATGGATGGATATTCGGATTATAAAAAAACCCTGCAACTTTAAAACCCTTCTTCTCAAGCTCCTCCAGCGGATATATCAAACACGGCGCACAACAAGTATGTAATAATATTTTCATTTTTGTTTCCAATAAATATTTATATTATCGCAACAAAAGTTTCTATTCGCACACGGGATTTTTTGCCGTGTGCTGCGGTTTACGGCTCACTTTCGTAACGGCTTACGCAAAAGACTGTTTACTCTCGTTCGCCGTAAAGCCTTGCACACTAGTAGCTATAGCAGTGCCAAAAAATCTCTGATTGTGTGCTCACAGAAACTTTTATTGCCTAATACTTGAATCTTAATTTTATGGGTGACGAGGCATATTTCGAGCAGCACGTTAGAAAACTTTTGCGGGCACGGTTGCTCGGCTAAAACAGCGTCTGGCAGAGCAAAAGTTTTCACTCGAGCGAAGATTTTCCACGCTGGGGAAAATCAAGCGGTGCTGCGAAAAATATGCCTTGGCACCCAGAATATGCAAGCGTTCCCAAGAAACACAATCCTTGGCACTTAAGCAAACTCTGAGGCTTATTAAATCAAAACTTCTCCTCTTGCTTCTCGTATTTCACCCCAAAATGGTCATAACAAAGCTTAGTGGCAAGGCGGCCGCGGGAAGTGCGTTTTAAATAGCCTGCCTTTAATAAATACGGCTCCACTGTATCAACAATAGTATCCACTTCCTCGTTAAGGCTTGCTGCAATTGACTCCGCCCCAACCGGTCCGCCGCTATAAGTTGTCAGAATAAGCTTTAAGACTTTTCGATCCAAATCATCAAGCCCAGCTGTATCAATACCAAGTTCGTTTAAGGTTTTCGCGGCAATCTCAAAATTTATTTTTTCTATTTTAGCTACCTGCGCATAATCGCGCACCCGGCGCAAGAGCCGGTTGGCAATTCTTGGTGTGCCCCGAGCACGCCTTGCAATCTCCTCAGAAGCAGCATCATCAATACCCACGTTCAAAGACTTGGCAGAATGCTTAATAATCTTAGATAAGTCCTCAACATTATAAAAATCAAGATGATAAAAAATACCAAAACGGCTGCGTAAAGGAGAAGCCAAAAGCCCGCTTCTTGTAGTTGCTCCCACAAGTGTAAACGGCTTTAAATTAAATTTAATTGTTCGAGCGTATTGGCCCTTATCAATTACAAAATCAATCTGAAAATTCTCCATTGCTGGATACAAAAACTCCTCCACTACTTTGGAAAGCCGGTGTATCTCATCAATAAAAAGAATATCTCCCTTTTCAAGATTTGTAAGAATGCCGATAAGATCTCCTGCACGGGCAATGGCAGGGCCAGAAGTGGCAGTAATTTTTGAGCCCATTTCATGGGCAACAATGTGAGAAAGGCTAGTTTTACCCAAACCAGGCGGGCCGCTTAAGAGCAAATGCTCAAGCGGCTCTTTTCTTTGCTTTGCTGCTTGAATAGAAATCTTAAGGCTATCAACTATCTCCTTATGGCCAACAAACTCAAGCAACTTCTTAGGCCTTAAAGAGATATTTAAAACTAAATCCTCTTCAGATTCCTTTACGTCGCTAATTATTCTGCTGCCCTTGAGCAGGGCCTGCCTCGTCTCTTCGCTCATAAGGAATAATATTTTCCCTGTTGCGGGAAACCTCTATCTCCGAGAATAAATCTTTTTGTAAAGCTACTGCCTCTTTCATACGGATCAATTCAAGAATCGCCAAGAAAGTAACAATAACCTCAAGTTTATTCTTTGCTTTGTTGAACAACTCAGAAATACGCACTGACTGCCTGACTAAAAGTAAATGCAATAAATCATGCAGTTTCTGGTCAATGCTAAATTCATCCTTAATGACTTCGTAAAAAACTTCCTTTGGAATATCTTTTAACGCTGAAGAAAAAGCATTAATCAAATCAAAAATACTTGCTTCAAAATACACTTCTTTCTTTTCTTCAATTTCTTTCTCAAGTTCAACCTTTGGCCGTTTAAAGACCTCTCGCTGTTCCGATTCTTTCTGCCGCAAAGACTCTGCTATTTCTTTAAACTTTTCATATTCTAACAAACGCTTGACCAGCTCTTCACGCGGATCTTCCTGGTCTTCTTGCACAGACGAGACTTCTACCGGAAGAAGCATTTTGGATTTAATCTGCATAAGAGTAGCAGCCATCACTAAAAATTCACCAGCAATATTAAGATCTAAAAGCTGCATTAAATCAATATACTGCAAATACTGCTCAGTAACCTTGGTAATCGGAATATCATAAATATTTAAATGATCCTTTTTTACTAAATATAAAAGAAGGTCCAGAGGGCCCTCAAACATTTCTAATTTAATCTTGTAAGACATATTTTACAACCCCATTGCTTTCTTAACTTCACGCATAGTGCAAGCCGCAACAGCTGCTGCTTTTTCTCTGCCATCATCGAGAATCTTACGAATTACTGCCTTGTCCTGCAAAAACTCTTTTCTTCGCTGATAAATTGGCTTAAGCCGTTCAAGTATGCCCGCAGATAATTTTTTCTTACATTCAGTACATCCTATTTTTGCATTTTCACACCAATCCCTGACATCTTTCTTTTTCTCAGGATCAAAAATTTCATAATAAGAAAAAACATTGCAGACGTCCGGATGCCCTTTATCGCTTAATTTTATCCTTTTAGGATCAGTAATCATGGAGGAAACTTTTTTTACAACCACTTCTTCTGAATCCGAAAGATTTATGGCATTATTATAGCTCTTACTCATTTTTCTGTTATCAAGCCCTAAAAGACGAGGATGCTTAGTTAAGATTGCTTTGGGGTCTGAGAAAACTTCTGTTTTATAAAGTAGATTGAACCGCCTGCCAATTTCGCGGGTCAATTCCAGATGAGGCAATTGATCTTCTCCGACGGGAACAGCACCTGCCTTATAAAGCAAGATATCTGCTGCCTGTAAAACCGGATAACCAAGAAAACCATAGGTATGCAAATCTCTTGTTTTAACCTCGCGCAATTGTTCTTTGTATGTCGGACAGCGCTCCAATAATCCCAAAGGAGTAAAACAGGAGAAAATCATTTGTAGTTCCAAATGTTCAGGAACCTCTGATTGAATAAAAATAGTAGATTTCTTAGGATCAATTCCTGCAGCCAGCCAATCCACTACATTATCTAGCCCAAAACTGGCTATATTCTCTGGATTCTCATACTCACCCATAAGTGCATGCCAATCTGCGACCATAAAAAAACACTCGTACTCTTCCTGAAGATTGATCCAATTCTCAAGCGCTCCAGCCAGATGTCCCAAGTGCAGGCTGCCCGTCGGGCGCATTCCGCTTAATATACGTTTATTCATAAATTATAATTTTCTGGCTATTCTCTCAACATCATAAGCTTCAACCAAATCACCTACTTGATAATCAACAAATCCGCCTACTACTATACCGCACTCAAACCCGTCGCTAACTTCGCGCACATCATCTTTAAGATGCTTTAAAGATGAAAGCTTGCCTTCATGAATAACACTGCCATTACGCACCACACTAACCGTATTATTACGATTAATTTTTCCTTTTACCACAATACATCCAGCAACAGCTCCAGCTTTAGTAAGCTTAAAAACTTTTCTTATTTCAGCCCGGCCAATAAATATTTTCTTAAATTTCGGCTCAAGCATACCCTCAACCGCAGCCTTAATATCATTAGCAAGCTCATAAATAATATTATAAGTTTTTACATCTACGCCTTCTTTGGCCACCTGCTCGCGGGCAAGTGAATCCATGGCTACATTAAATCCGAGAATAAGCGCGTTTGATGCCATAGCCAGCACCACATCTGAAGTATTAATACTGCCAACTCCAGTATGAATTATATCAATTTTAATTTCAGAAACATTGAGTTTACGAAGGGTTTCTTTAATTGCCTCCAAAGACCCCTGTACATCAGCTTTAATAATAATCTTTAATTCTTTAATCTTTCCTTCTTGAATTTGGGCGTGCAATTCTTCAAGATTTACTCTTTTAACAACCTTCATGTCACGCTGACGCTCTTTTTCAGTGCGCATTGCCGCAATTTCTTTTGCTTCTTTCTCGTCACTAATTACATAGAATTGCTCCCCAGCAGCAGGCACTTCTGAAATACCTAAAACCTCAACCGGATACCCTGGCCCTGCCGAAGTTACTGCCTGTGCCCGGTCATTAAACATGGCCCGGATCTTTCCAAAAAGTTTTCCAACAATAATATTTTCATTTAAATGCAGTGTTCCATTTTGCACCAAAAGAGTAGCCACAGGCCCTCTACCTTTAGACATTTTTGCCTCAATGACAACGCCATGAGCAAGACGATTAGGATTAGCCTTCAACTCCAGCATTTGTGCTTCAAGCAGAATCATCTCCAGAAGATTATCAATACCAGCACCTGTTTTAGCAGATACAGGCACAACAATAGTTTTACCTCCCCAATCCTCCGGCGTAAGGTCAAGTTTACCTAATTGCTTCTTCACAACATCCGGATTTGCCTGAGGCTTATCGATTTTATTTAAAGCAATAATTATAGACACGCCTGCAGCACGAGCATGGTCAATGGCTTCTTCTGTCTGAGGCATAATCCCATCATCAGCTGCCACCACCAAAACCACTATATCTGTAACACCTGCTCCGCGAGCGCGCATAGCAGTAAAAGCTTCATGGCCCGGAGTATCCAAGAAAGTAATTTCTCCATGCTCTAGCTTAACTCGATACGCACCGATGTGCTGAGTAATGCCGCCATGCTCTGAATCAACAACCTTGGTTTTCCTAATCGCATCCAGAAGCGAAGTCTTACCATGATCAACATGGCCCATAAAAGTAACAATTGGTGCACGCGGCAACAATGATTTTGCCTCATCCTCTTTTTGATGATTGCGTAAAACCAGTTCTTCCTTATCCAGAGCTTTTTTAATCTTAAAATGATATTTTTCACCAAGCTTTTCCAAAACCTGTTCATCAAGCCCCTGATTAATCCCAGACATGATCCGCATATCCATCAAGGTTTTAATTATAACAGAAGGCTTCTCCTGCAGCTTTAGGGATAAATCTTTTATGGTAACAGGTAATTCTAATTCCAGTTCTTTTATTTCTTGCTCAGGTTTTTTAATAACAGGAGCTGCTGCCTCTTTCGACACTTCAACAAACTTTGGTTTTAACTGAACCGCCTCAGCCACTTTTGGTTTTTGCTCAACTGGAACAACTGACTTTAAAATAGTTTTTTGTTCAACTGGTTTTGAAGTTACTTTATGCTCAACGGGTTTAGGAGCAACTTTTTGCTCAACGGGCTTTAAAACAACCTTTTCTTCCACAGGCTTTGGAACAACTTTTGGTTGAGCAGGCTCATGAACAGGATGCGAAGGAACAACATGAGAAACATGCGCTGGAACATGTTCATGCTTAACTTCTTTCTTTACTGCAATCTTATTTTTTAATACCTCCGGCTCTTTCTTTTTTATCCGCACTGCCGGAGTTTTTTTAGTAATACTGACCTTGGAAAGCGTCTTTTTTTCTACAGCCTTTTTTACCACAGCCTTCTTTGTTTTTGGCTCCCCTGTTTTCTTATGCTCTGTTTTTTCGGTTTTCGCCTTTACCATAGCTAATCCTTCTTTCAAGATTTTAATTTTTTTGCCTGCTTAATTATTTTTTCGGCTTTCTTCTCGCCGATACCTTTTATTTTAGTTAAGCCGTCAATACCGGCATTTAGAATATCTTCAACATTCTTTATCCCAGATTCTTTTAAGCTCTCTATTATCTTATCACCAACACCATCTAATTGTACAAGAGAATCTTCTTCTACTACTTCTACCTCTGCCTCCGCTGCTGCTTCTTGCGCTTCGTTAATTTTATCCGCGAGCTCTTGCTTCTTGGCTGAAGTGTCTTTTGTGCGAATATCCAATTCCCAGCCAATCAATCTTGAAGCCAAGCGCACATTCTGCCCATGCTTACCAATGGCAAGAGACAACTGATCATCATTAACAATTACTTCCGCTTTAAGTTTCTCCTTATCCAACTTGATTTCAGAAACCTCTGCAGGAGAAAGTGCTGCCTTAATATACTCACGAATATCCTCATTATAGCGAACTATATCAATTTTCTCACCTTGCAATTCATTAACAATATTTCTCACGCGATTTCCTCGCATACCCACACAAGCACCCACAGAATCAACCTTCTCGTTCTTTGACCAAACCGCAATCTTGGTCCTTTCTCCTGCTTGACGAGCAATAGATTTTATCTCTACAATCCCCTCGTAAATTTCAGGAACTTCTAACTCAAACAACTTTTTCACAAAGTTTGGATGCGTCCTTGAGAGAATAATCTGCGGCCCACGAGTTTCTTTTTTCACTTCCGCGACAAAAGCACGTATACGCTGGCCTTGTTTAAAATCATCTTTAGGAGACTGTTCACGCTTGAGCAAAATACCTTCGGCTTTCCCTAAAAGATCAACTACAATGTTGCCTTTTTCAAAACGATAAACTCCTCCGCTAACAATCTCGCCGACTTTGCCTTGAAAATCATTAATCATTAAATACCACATCTTTTTCTGCCTCGCGCATTTTCTGAATAATCACTTGGCGCGCAGTAGAAGCTGCAATACGGCCAAAATCAATATTTGTAATCTCAATGTTATTACGAAAAGCTTTTATTTTACCTGTATTAGCATCAAGCTCAACTCTCAGGTCCTCGTCCGGCTTTAAATCAATAACTCTTTTAGCTGCACTTAATAATGCACTCTGAATGGCATCAATTAATACTTCTTTTTTAATGCCTTTTTCTCTTTCAATCTGCTCAATAATACCCAATAATTCCTGACTCATATTAACCTCTCTGTTAGTAGTTTTTGCCTCTAAACAACACCTGTTAAAATAATTCCTGCCTTGCCTTGTTAATATTAAGGTATTCTATCTTAATAATTTTTCCTTTTACATCAACATCAACGCTTGTTTCACCAATACCAGAAACAATACCAACCCATTCTAATTTTCCTTCAACCAACTCTCTTAAGAAAAACCGAACTTCCTTATTTAAACAACGCGAAAAATCTTTTTTTGTTTTTAGCGGCCGGTCGAGGCCCGGAGAAGAAACCTCCAAAACATAATCATTCTCTAAAATGGCTTTCTCCTCTAAAATCATGCCAATTGCGCTATTAATATCTGCACACTCATCAACAGTTATCCCACCCGCAGGCCTATCTACTAAAACTCTAAGAACAAAATCTCTTCCTTCCTGCCGATAAATAACATCAATTAAATCAAAGTCCTTATCTTTTAAATAATCTTCAATGATATTTGTAAGCTGATTAACTATTGCTTGCCTATCCATTTATATCCTCAACTATCCAAGTTATAACCTTTTTCTTATTTCCTGTATTATCTCTGCTCTTGGGCTCGAAATTTTTTCTTTGGCTGAACGCACCTTTAACTCCACCAAATTTTCTTTTAAAGAATTCTTCCCGATAATTAACTGTAACGGGATCCCCAAAAGATCAGCGTCTTTAAATTTAACTCCTGCGCGCTCATCCCTGTCGTCAAGAAGAACCTCTATGCCCAAATCCTGCAGTTCTTTATAAAGTCCCAAAGACAAATCCATAATTTTAGCATCTGTAACATCCAGCGGCAAAATCATTACCCGATATGGGGCCACCTCTTTAGGCCAAATAATTCCATCTGGATCATTATTCTGCTCAATTACCGCCGAAATAAGCCGGGAAACCCCAATACCATAACAACCCATAATAATCGGCAAGAGTTTACCATGAGCATCAAGAAAGTTTGCGCCTAAACCAGCGCTATATTTTATTCCTAAGTTAAAAATATGTCCGACCTCAACACAATTTAATTTTTCCTGCTCTTGGCCGCATGCCTGGCAACACCCAGAGCTGCCTTCTTTAAATGTTTTAGCAATGTTGCATTTCTTACAAAACAAAACTACATCTTCCCCGTCTTTAGCTGGCACCATAAATTCATGAGAAACCTTGCCGCCCATAAGCCCAGAATCAGCTTCGGTAGTCAAAATCTTTAAACCACAGCGTAAAAAAATCTTTTTATATGCCTCAAACATTGCCTGATAATTCTTATCAAGCCCTGCTTCGTCGCGGTCAAAACTATAAGCATCCTTCATGATAAATTCACAGGCCCTGATCAATCCAAAGCGCGGGCGAATCTCATCCCGAAATTTAGTCTGAATCTGATAAAGCACAACCGGAAGCTGTTTATAACTTGATACATTGTTCTTTACTAAGTCAGTGATTACCTCTTCATGCGTCGGGCCAAGGCAAATTTTCCGGCCTCTTCTATCTACAAAACGAATCATTACTTCACCAATATCTTTATCACGGCCAGTCTTTTGCCACAGCTCCAAAGGCTGTAATGCTGGAAGCAATACTTCGCTTGCTCCACAAGCATTCATCTCTTCCCTAATAATTCTTTGAATATTATTTAATACCTTTAGGCCCAATGGCAAATACGAGTACGCCCCAGCCATAAGCATGCGCACAAATCCCGAACGAAGCAAAAGCTTATGACTAGTTGATTCAGCTTCCTGAGGTGTTTCTTTTAAAGTTGGAATAAAAGTTTTTGTCCAAAGCATCTTAATTCAATATCTCTCTTAATAATACATTCACACAATCTTTAACATTTACCTTCTTAACCGGCTTACCATGTTTAAATAACAAACCTTCTTTCTTACCAAAAGCGATACCAATGTCAGCCTCTTTTGCTTCGCCGGGGCCATTCACAACACAGCCCATTACAGCAACTTTTAAAGGCCCAGAGGACTTTCCTCTATAACCTGCTTCTGACAAACGGCTCTCTAGTTCTTTTACAATCTTAACCAGATTAACTTCACAACGGCCGCAAGTAGGACAACTAATAATCTCAGGCCCAAAACTACGCAACTCCAAAGATGATAAAATTGCCTTTGCCGCTAAAACCTCCTGACGAGGATCCTCTGTTAAAGATACCCTCAAAGTATCACCAATTCCATCTAATAATAACGCCCCTAATGCAACGCTTGATTTTATCGCTCCGCTAAAAGGAGCGCCAGTGGCAGTAACTCCTAAATGTAAAGGATAATCGCAAAGCTTGGCACACTTACGATAGGCCTCAATTGTATCAAGAATATTAGAAGCCTTTAGAGAAATTACAGTATTATAAAATTTCAAACCCTCCAGCACTTTCAGATAATCCAACGCGCTATTAACCATATTGTCAACATTCACCCTGCGATTTCTAACAGACCCAGAATTAACTCCAACTCTAATCGGAATACCGTGTGCTTTTGCTGCACTAACAACTTCCTTAATTTCTTCTTTTTTATAAATATTCCCCGGGTTAAGGCGGATTTTATCCACACCGCCATCAATTGCTTTTAAAGCAAGGCGCCAGTCAAAATGAATATCTGCAACAATCGGAAGCTTTGCTTTGGCCTTAATTTTCTTTATCGCTGCCGCATCATCACCATCTTTAACTGCCAAGCGAATAATTTCACATCCAGCATCAGCCAATTCTTTTATCTGCCTAAGGGTAGCTTCAACATTAGAGGCCTTAACCTTAGTCATTGACTGGATGGCAATCGGATTATTGCCACCTAAAGCAATCTCTCCTATTTTTACAATTCTAGTTTTACGCCGTTTTAGATTCATTTGCCAAAAATCTTAATAATCTTATCTCCAAAAAGCCTAAGCACATCGTTATAGGTAACAAATATTGCCAAAGAAATCATCAAGGTCATGCCAACTTTAGTAATAATTTTGTCTGTTTTTAAACTCAGCATTCTCCCTCTGATTTTTTCAACCAAAAGCAATGCAATATGTCCACCATCAAGAATTGGAAGCGGTAACAAATTAAAAATAGCCAAACTAATACTCAAAACCGCCATTAAATGCAAAATTGCAATAATCCCGAGCCGCGCTGCTTTAGAAGTAATATAAAAAATTCCCAATGGCCCGGTCACAGATTCTTTAATCGCCAATTTTCCCGTAACCACCCGCCAAAGCCCTTTGTATGTTAATATGGTCAGCTCCCAGGTTTTCTGCCATCCTAAAACAAAAGAATCCAAAACACCCTTACGCACAGTAATAAATTCATCATCAGGAGTAATGCCCAAAAGCCCTACTTTATGCTTTTGACCTAAAATATCACTAAATTGATCCTGCTTAATTACAACATCTATTTTTTCCTCGCGGCTATCTCTTAAAACAAGCAAACTCACTTTACTGGCCTCTGACTTAGCCTGAATAATTTTCTGCAGGTCCTCCCAGAAAACTACCTTTTCTCCGTCAATCTCAAGAACCTTATCCCCTGGCTTTATTCCCGCTATCTTTGCCCCAAATCCATCCATTACCCCGCCAACTTTAGCAGTAAGTGCAGGATAGCCAACAGTAAAAATCAACCAAAAGCAAAGAAATCCCAATAAATAGTTTAATAACGGCCCAAGAACAATTACCCAAAACCGCTTTCCTGCCGGCTTTGAAAGATACTCGTAATCTTTAGCATTAAATTCCTCTAGGCTGTCACCTGCCAACTTAACATACCCTCCCAAAGGAACCGCGCTTACACTATATTCAGTCTCGCCTTTTTTATGTTTAAATAATTGCGTGCCAAATCCTAAAGAAAACTTCTCTACCCGCACACCAATTTTCTTTGCAGCCATAAAATGCCCAAACTCATGCACAACAATTAAAATACTTAAAATGCAAATAAAAACTAAAACGCTAATCATAGCCTCTCTCTTTCTATAAATAGACGCGCCTGATTTCTTGCCCAGGCATCAGAATGCAACACGTCTTCCAAATTAAAATCAAGCTTATTCTTATGCTTATCCAAAACTTTACCAATAATCTTAGTAATAGCAATAAACTTTATTCTACCCTTAAGAAACTCTTCTACACAAACCTCATTAGCTGCATTTAAAACACACGGCATTGTCCCTAACTCTTCTGCCGCCAGATATGCTAATTTAAGTGCGGGAAATTTATTAAAATCAGGCTTATCAAAATCCAGCTGCTTTAATTTATAAAAATCAACACTGGGAAATAAATTCTTTAATCTTTCAGGATAACTAAGCGCATACTGGATAGGAATACGCATATCCGTAGCTGAAATCTGCGCCATTACTACTCCGTCAATAAATTCAACCATTGAATGCACCAACGCCTGTGGATGAATAAGAATCTTGACTTGGGAACTAGTTAGATTAAACAAAAACATCGCCTCTAAAAGCTCCAGCCCCTTGTTAATCAAAGTGGCAGAATCAACAGTAATCTTCTTGCCCATTTTCCAACGCGGATGCCTTAAAACTTTCTTAAGACTAGCCCTTCTTATTTCGGAGCGGCTTGCCTTAAGAAACGGCCCACCTGAAGCAGTAAGATACACATGCTTAAGTTTATGAGCATCCTCACCATGCAGGCATTGCCAGATTGCTGACTGCTCGCTATCAACCGGAAGAATACTTGCTTTTGTTTTTTCTACCTGCTTCATCACCAGATGCCCTGCCATAACCAAAGCTTCTTTGTTGGCTAAAGCAATAGACTTGCCTTCTTTAACTGCCTTTAATAATGGCACAAGCGCAGCAGAACCGCTAATTGAAAGAAGCACTTTACTAATACTGCGTTCTTCTAGCAAGTCACTAAGCCCTTGTTCTCCAAAGAGCAATTTTGTATTTCGCGGCAAACCACTTAATTTACCAAAAAATCTTTTGTCACCAACACAAACAAATTTCGGGAGAAATTCATTCGCCTGTTTTACAATACTTTCAATATTAGAATTAGTGCTTAATGCCGTTACCTTAAACTTATCCGGAAACTGCCTAGCGACTTCCAGCGCATTTTGGCCAATAGACCCGGTAGAGCCTAAAACAGCAATATTAATCATATCTAATGCAAAATATGGCTTAAGTAAAAATAAAATACCGGTGCTGTAAAAAGCAGGCTATCAATTTCATCTAATATCCCGCCCATGCCGGGCAAGACTGCGCCTGAATCCTTCACCTGGCAATCCCGCTTTATTAATGACTCTGACAAATCTCCCAGCTGTCCCAAAACCCCGAAACACACTCCTAAAACGACTAGATGCAAATAACTAAAATGTAAGAGCCCCTTGCTAATCAACGCACCAATCACACTAAACAATAATCCACCTAAGGCTCCCTCGATAGTTTTCTTGGGGCTGATGCGCGGCATAAGCGGAGTCTTACCAAATTTAACCCCTACCAAATAAGCTCCAATATCTCCAAGCTTAGTAATTAATAAAACTGCTGCTAAGAGACTAAGCCCATCTGGCATAAACCTAATCTTGATCAAAAAACTCATGAACCAAGACACATAAAGGATTCCAAAAAGCGTAGTAGAAATATCAACAACTACTCCAGAATTATTCCGACGGCGAAACTGCATCAATATAAGGAATAATAACAAAAGAACGATAAAGAAAAGTTCCCACCCCTTCGTCGGCTCAAAACGCAAGAGCATTGAAACCGGAATCAACGCCCCAACACCTATGCCAACATACTTATAAATCTTGACGCCTTTTTGTTCCAGCATTGTAAAAAATTCATACAATCCGGCGACAATAAAAAGAGTAACAAATATCCCGCACAACCAGTCAACAAAAATAGTGCCGATTATAATACCAATAAGTATAGCTGCGCTAATTGCTCTTTTTAACAGCATCGATTCCGCCAAACCTTCTTTCTCTTCTTTGATATTCTAAGATTGCCTCTTCCAAATCAGAACGCCTAAAATCCGGCCATAATTTATCAAGAAAATAAAACTCTGCATAAGAAAGCTGCCAGAGCAAAAAATTACTCAAGCGCATTTGAGCGCTTGTCCGAATCAAAAGATCAGGGTCTGGCAAACTCTTAGTATAAAGATAACTACCAAACAAATCCACATCCACATCGCTAATTTTTAACCTCCCTTCAATCACAGCTTGAGCAATTTTCTTCGCAGCATCAGAGATTTCCTGCCGCGCGCCGTAATTCAAGGCCAAAACAATAGTTAATCCTGAATTATCCCCTGTTTTTAGCTCAGCGTTTCTTATTTTTTGAATCAACTTAGCAGGAATAGGTTCTTGCCTGCCAATAACCATAAAACGAATATTATTTTTATCAAGCTCTACAATTTCTTTATCAAGAAAATTGTCCAAATACCTCATCAAAGCATCCACCTCTTTTTTCGGACGGCTCCAGTTTTCCGCAGAAAAAGCAAAGAAAGTAACTGCCTTGATCCCAATTTCACCCGCAGCTTTAATAATCTCCTTAACTCTTTTTATCCCCTCTCGATGCCCTGCTGTGCGCGGCAAGCCCTTATTTCTGGCCCAGCGCCCATTACCATCCATTATAATTGCTACATGTTTGGGGATATTATTTTTATCAAGCATAATTTTGCAACCAGCATTTAACAGCTCTCTTCCAGCATTACTATTTTAATTACAAGCTGCTAAAGCTATTGGTGAGCCTTATAATCTATCCCGGGGAAGATATTATCCTTATACTCAATATCAGAAAGCCAGCCCTCATCAATTGCACCTGTTTTTATATCCTCATAAAGCCGGTTAAACCTTAAGAGATGATCCTTGGTGCGGCGTTCCGCATAACTTGTATGCGTGCCTGTGCCGAGTATAAATGCCCAGTCCGAGCTTTGTGCAAGAAGCAACTCCCGCAACGCCTGATTCAGAGCACGTTTTGCTAACCCATTTACATCAGAATAATTCTTTGACAGCTCTGTCATTCTTTCAGATGCAGTATGCAAATGACGGTAAATCCAATCATTAGACCCTTGCAGCCACATTTCGCTGTAACCCTTCCATCCCCAGCTTGACATCGAAGGATTAATCACCTGATTACGAGGATTTTCTGTTAAATACTCCGAGGGAGTAATCATGCGAATATCATCCTGATCACAAGCAATTTTACGAATAAGAAATTCTAACCACTGCGGGCCTTCATACCACCAGTGCCCAAAAAGCTCTGCATCATACGGAGAAATAATAATCGGTTTCTTCTGCATAAAATCATAAAGATATTCCACCTGTTTTTGGCGGTTAAACATAAAATTTCCTGCATGCTCAGCAGCCCTCTGCCTTGCCCACTCAGGAACATACGGCTCCTTATGATTTGTGGTGCCGGTAATCCGATAATATTTTATTCCGGTATTAATACGAATTCCGTCTGGATGAATATATGGCTTAATATAATCATGCTCAAGGTCAAAACCAATATCTCGGTAAAACTCTCGATAATTATAATCACCCGGATACCCTTCAACTGATGACCAAACCTGTTTTGAAGACTCTAAATCCCTGCTAAAACAGGCTACACCAGAACCCTTACAATAAACCGGCGCAAAAACGCCGTATTTTGGCCGAGGAGTTCCATGTAAAAGACCATGCGAGTCAGTAAAGAAATAACGTATGCCAGCTTCTCTAAGTATTTCGTCATGGCCCGGATAATAACCACACTCCGGAAGCCAAATCCCTCGAGGAGGCCTGCCAAAAACACTCTCATAATGGCTCACCGCAACCCTGACTTGCGCCCGCACTGAATCCTTGCAAGCATCCATCAAAGGAAAATATCCGTGTGTTGCCCCACAGGTAATTACCTCAAGCTTGCCCAAATCCTGGAATTTCTTAAAGGCATTAACAAGGTTCCTGTGATAACGCTCAAAGCAATCGCGCGTCTTACAAAACTGATCCCGATACATCAATGCCAGATTATGAAATTGCCCCTGCCAAGCGGTCCTTTCAATCTCTTTATAAGAAAGCTCAATTAATTTATTTAAATGCTTTGAATACCGCTCCTGCAACAAAGGATCTGAGAGCATAGAAATCAACGTCGGACTCAAAGTCATGGTCAGGCGAAAATCTATATTTTCGCTGGTCAAACTCTCAAACATTAAAATCAATGGAACATAAGTTTCTGTAATCGCTTCGTAGAGCCAGTCTTCTTCTAAAAAATCCTCATGCTCAGGATGCCGAACAAAAGGAAGATGGCCATGCAATACCATACACAAATATCCTTTATTCATCTCTACCCTTTCACTAAAGCACTGGTTTTAGTTTCTCTATTCACAACCGGCGTAATTATACGCTCTTCAACACAATCTGCAGAAACTGCCTTTACAGGAATAACCTGTTCCCCATCAGGAAGC
>JACROS010000032.1 GCA_016214325.1 Candidatus Omnitrophota bacterium
GGAACCAGGCAATTTTCCCAGATGAAACACGCTTCATCGTTGGCAGAACTTTGCTCAAAAGCCGCATATCTTCATAAGGAATATTCTCATAAGCATTCTTGTAAATCTGAGGAACATTTAAATTAAACTTAAGAAGTTCTGCTGCAGCTTTATGCGTATAACTCGTAGTATTAGAATAACGGAACGATCCCGTATCAGTAAGTATCCCTACATATAAAACAAGTGCACTCTCTTCGTCAAAACTAACTCCCATTTCTTTATAAAGCCCAAAAACCATTTCAGAAGCGCTTGATGCATGCGCATCCACCCAATTAATTGCAGCAAAATTCTGGTTGCTGATATGGTGGTCAATATTAATAACCGGCTTGTTTTCTTTATTAATACGATACACCTCCCCAGTGCGTTTTAAATCAGAACAATCCAAAACTACAAAACAATCAAACTTTAAATTCTTAATATTATCCCTGTATTTGCCTATGTTTTCTAATCCCGGCAGAAAATCATAACCATAAGGAACATCATCTTCGTTTATAATTATGCCTGTTTTCCCGAGTTTCTTTAAGAGCATATAAAACCCAAGCTCTGAACCCAAGGCATCCCCTTCGGGGTTAACATGAGTAGAGATTAAAAAGGTCTTATGTTTTCTTACGGCTGCGGCTACTTTTTTTAGGCTCATTTATCTCCTTTATTTCATTAAGCACCTGTTCAATACGCACGCTATATTCAGTTGACCTGTCTTCTTTAAAAAGAATCTCTGGAGCAAATTTCAAATTAATCCGCTCTGACACGAGTTTTCGTATAAAACCAAGGCTTGAATCCAGGGCCTGTTTGGTTTTTTTATGCTCCTCATCTTTGCCTAAAACACTGAAAAAAACTCTGGCAAGCCTCAAATCAGGAGCCATCTCCACACGAGTAATAGTTACAAACCCTAAGCGCGGATCCTTTAATTTGTCATGAATAATTATACTTACCTCCTGCCTAACTGCTTCAGCAACTTTATCTACTCTTCCCATTATTTCTTCTCCTTAAGTTTCTGTTTAATTAAATCCAGTTCTTGCTCTTTGTTTTTTACTATTCCGTTTAATTTAGCATTTAACACTTCTGCAAAAATCTTCTGATAATACGGGCCAGGCTTTAATCCCAGCCCATGTAAATCATCTCCAGAAATACAAATTTTCATACCGTTGTAAATTTCAAAGAAATCAACGATATGCCTTTGCAGTTCTTTATTCTTGTATTTTGCTTTTAATGCAAGAATCACCTCGTAGCTTAAAGGCTCAAGCATTGAAAATACCAGCGAAGGCTTTAAGCCTTTTTTGGAAAGCTTCAGGATAAAACTCTTTGTAATACTCTTATAAGCAATAATTCTTTTTTCCTCTCCTTTTTTAAAAACAAATCTTTTACAAATCTCCTGCGATACGCTCAAGCTACAACCATCAATTGTCCCCAAGAAATAAATCAACCAACGATCAAGCGGCCTGCGCAAAGGACAATTTTTTTCAAACCAAGCAACTTCTTTATCAATCGCTATCAAAAGCTTGATAGCGCTATTTAAAACTTTTAACTTGGGATTAATAAAACCAAAACCAATTAATTCCTGCATTCTAAGCACTTCTCTTAAAGGATGCTTTTCTTTAAACATCAAAATCAAATCATCCCTGACCCGCTGAGGCTCAACCTGATCAAGCATATTAATGCGGATTGCCTCTTTCATTTTCTTGAGCGTATTTTGCTCAATGTGAAAACAATACCTGGACTCAAAACGAATCGCCCGAAGTATCCTTGTAGGATCATCTAAAAAACTTAAGTCATGTAAAATACGAATAATTTTATTCTTTAAGTCAAGCCTGCCTCCATAAAAATCAATTAGCTTACCAAAGTTTTCAGCAGTAATATCAATGGCCATGGCATTAATGGTAAAGTCCCGGCGGAAATGATCATCTTTTAATGTCCCGCTTTCTACTACCGGCAAATGCCCAGGGGCAGGATAAAATTCTTTTCTTGCTGTTGCAAAATCAATCTTTAAATGCGGACGGTGCATCAGGGTAGCTGTGCCAAAACGCCTATGCCGAATAAGCTTTGCCTTTAAGGCATGGGCAAATTTTTCAGCAAAAATGATCCCCTCACCCTCTACAACAATATCTAAATCAAAGTTTTTTACTCCCAAAATTAAATCACGAACAAAACCTCCAACAAGATAAACCTGGGTACCTGACTCTTGAGCAATATCTCTTGCTAAGTAAATCAAATCCAGTATTTCTTTTGGCAGTTTATTTAAATAACTTTTCATATTTTCCTCTATGGGCGCGGGTGAAACATTTTATGAACACTCTTAAGCCTGTCTTTATTAATATGCGTATAAATCTGCGTCGTAGAAATATTAGAATGCCCCAGCATCTCCTGCACAGAACGTAAATCTGCCCCGTGTTCTAGCAAATGCGTAGCAAAAGAATGCCTTAAGATATGCGGGCGCATCGGCTTATTAATTCCTGCCTTAAGAGCATATTTCTTAATAATCTTCCAGAATGATTGCCTGGAAATTTTCTTCCCAAAACGGCTTAAAAATAGAAATTCAGAATCTTGTTTTTTTGCAAACTCTGGCCGAGCCTGATCTAAATACTTTTTAATACTTACAATCGCTTTTTTACCCAAAGGAATAATCCGCTCCTTGTCTCCTTTGCCGATACAGCGCAAAAACCCAACATCAAGATTAACATTCAGAGTTTTTAAATTTACCGCCTCAGAAACCCGCATCCCGGTAGCATAAAGCGTTTCAAGGATTGCTTTATCGCGTAACCCCTGTTTATTTCTTTGATCCGGCTGTGCCAATAATGCATCCACCTCATTTAAGCTCATTGTATCCGGAATCTTCTTCCACAATCTGGGAGTATCAACCAGATTGCTAGGATCATCCTTAACTATTCTTTCCCGCGCAAGAAAACGATGAAACATCCTTATCGCAGCTAAGCGCCTGGCAATAGAATTAGGAGAAATACCCCTTTCTTTTTGATTCATCATAAAATTAACAATATCATTCTTGCTTATTTTTGAAAGGGCATTAACCCGACAAGCCTGAAGAAAATTAACATAAGTATCCAAGTCATCCCCGTAAGAGATAATTGTATTTTTAGCCAATCCGCGCTCTACCGAAAGATAATCAAGAAATGTAGCAATAAGCTCTTTCATATTTTAATTAAGAAACGGATTTTCTACTTTCTCTTCTCCAATCGTAGATGATGGCCCGTGCCCAGGATACACAAGAGTTTTGTCTGAAAGAGATAGAAGCTTCTGCTTAATAGCCTTTATCAACATGACACCGTCTCCGCCATTAAGATCTGACCTGCCTATCCCGCGGCAAAAAAGAGTATCTCCAGTAAAAACAATATCTTCCTCCGGAGACTTCATCAACAAGGCAATGCCACCCGGAGTATGCCCTGGAATATGCAAAACTTTAAAACAAATTTTTCCCATCTCAATAATGTCCCCGTCTTTAACCCCTATGATTTCTGCCTTAACGCGCGAAGGGAGAGCAAAAATCCCGGATAAGTTTAAATTAGGATCCCTCAAGAAATCAACTTCTTTCTCGTGAACATAAACAGGGACATTAAACTTATCATCTGAACCAATATGATCGTAGTGGCCATGAGTATTAATGACAATCCCTGGAGTAAGCTTATTTTTCTCTAAGACCTTTTTTATCTTAACATCCTCAGAACCAGGGTCAATAATTACTGCAGGACAATTTTCACCTTCAGCAAGGATATAGCAATTAACCTCAAGCGGGCCTACACAAACGGTTTCTAGAATCATTTAAATTATACTATCCTTTATCTTCTGCCATGAAAAATCCCTTAAAACATTCATCTTAATTCTTTCGGCAATCTGGCGATTTCCTATGTTATGCGTATTATAAGAGTCATTTTCTATCTGATGCTTTAAATTCTTTAGCTGGCCAATATAAACATCCAGCTTTGTCTGAGCTTCGGTATTTAAAATTGCCCTTAAATTATTCAAATTGTCAATTGCCTGTTGCGCGCAATCAAGCTTCTTTTTCTGGCTCCTTGCCTGCAAGAACGATTCAATTAATTCACTTTGCCAAGACTTCCAAAATAAAAAGTACTGCCTATAAAGCTGTTCTTTTGACAACCCTGGCCCTTTAAATTCTTCTGGCTCAAGCACCATCTCCTCTTCAACCTGAGTTTTCTTTTTGCGAGTAAACTTACGCACGAAGGCTTCGCAACCAAGAGTAGAAGCCAGAAACCAAAAAACAAAAACATAACAAATTATCTGCCTAATTCGCATATCTAAAAAATTCATTTAATTACCTCCTGTCATTTTCACAAGACGCAAAAACTCTTTTTCATCAATAATCTTTACACCTAATTTCTTTGCTTTCTCAAACTTAGATCCGGGTTCCACGCCAACAACCAAATAATCAGTATTTTTGCTTACGATTGATGAAGAACTTCCTCCCAGAGAACGCACTAATTCTTCCGCCTGCAACCTTGAATACTGTTTCAATTCTCCGGTAAAAACAAAACCTTTCCCAAAAACAGGGGTTATTTTAATATCTCTTGCTTCGTCTTTAAGATTTAAGCCTTCCCTGCGAAAATCATCAATCAGCTTCTTTGTCTGTGGTAAAGAAAAATACTCCACCACAGATTCAGCCATAACAGAACCTATTTCGTATATTTTATCCAAATCTTCAACCTTTGCCAAAGCCAATTTATTGAGATCGCCGAATTCCCGAGCCAAAACAAAAGCAGCCTTCTCTCCCACGTGCCTGATACCTAAAGCATAAATTAACCGCGACAAGGAACGAGATTTACTTTTTTGAATTGCTGCAAGCAAGTTCTTGATTTTTTTCTCTTTAAATAATTCCAGCTTATGCAAATCCGAATCAGTAAGCCGATAAATATCTGCAAAAGTCTTTACAATTCTTAAATTTACTAACTGGCTAACCACCGACTCACCCATACCTTCAATATCCATCGCCTGACGGGAAGCAAAATGAAATAATCCCCGCTCAAGCTGAGCCGGACAAAATGGATTAATGCAGCGATAAGCAACATCTTCCTCTTTTTCTTTTATCACTTTTTCCTGACAAACCGGACACTTCTTAGGAATAGGAAACGGATTCTTTCCTAAAGAATCTACTACTTTAACAATCTTAGGGATAACATCTCCGGCGCGTTCTATTAAAACACGGTCTCCCTCCTTAACCCCCAGGCGCCTAATTTCATCAAAATTATGTAAAGTAGCGTGCCTAATCACCACTCCTGCGCACTCCACAGGCTCTAACTCCGCAGCAGGAGGAATTACTCCTGTCCTACCCACATTAATATTTATTTTTGTTACAACCGTAGTTGCCTGGCGAGCAGGAAATTTATACGCCACCGCCCAACGAGGACTTTTTAAAGTAAAACCCAACCTCTTCTGCTGGCTCAGGCTATTTACTTTAATTACTATTCCGTCAATATCATAAGATATTTTTTGTCTTTTTTCCTGCCATTGATTACAATATGCAACCACTTCTTTAAAACTAGCACAGAGCCTTAGATTAGGATTGACGCGCACGCCCCATTTTTTCAATTTCTCCAGAAACTCCCACTGAGTCCTAATCTCCAAACCGCTTAATTCCCCTAAAGAGTGTGCAAAGAAATTCAACCGCCTCCTGGCAACAATATTTGTATCTAAAAGTTTTAACGAACCACTGGCAGCATTACGCGGATTAGCAAACAAAACATCTCCAGAAGCAGCTCTTTCTTTATTTAAAAGCGAAAAATCTTTGTGCTCCATATAAACTTCACCGCGTATTTCTATAAACTTAGGGACATTGCCACCAAACAAAACCAACGGTATTGCACGAATAGTTTTAATATTTCCGGTGACATCCTCTCCAGTTTCACCATCACCTCTAGTCGCCCCAAGACGCAATTTTCCATTTTCATAAGTCAAACTTGCACTTACCCCGTCAATTTTATGCTCAACAACATATTCAATATCCTCGCTCTCGCCAAGGCCCTTACGCACCCTGGTAAACCAATCCTGAAGCTCATCAAAAGAATAAGTATTATCCAAAGAAACCATTTTCTGCCTGTGCTTTACAGACTTAAATCCCTCAAGAATCCCCCCGCTAAGCCTCTGAGTCGGAGAATCATCACTTTTATATTCAGGATATTTATCCTCCAAATCCTTAAGACGAGTCATTAAATCGTCATATTCTTTATCAGAAACCTTTGGCTGAGAGAGAACATAATAAAGATAATCGTGATGACGAATATCTTCTCTTAATTTCTCAATATTTTGCTTGATTTCTAATGACATGCTAATGCCCAGTTAAAAGCCTGTTCCCAAGTGCTGACGGCAGGCCTGCCTCAATAATCCTGTTTCTGGCTGATTTAACATCATAAGCAACTCTCTTAATTTTTATAGTTTTCTTTTGCGTGTCATAAATACAATATACCGCTCGAGGATCAGCATCGCGCGGCTGGCCAACGCTTCCAACATTAACTATATATTTATTCCCCTGAGATAAATTTAACACAGCTTGTTCAGAATAATTAACCTTCCCTTCAGAATCACTAACAAAAATGCCAACAATATGTGTATGTCCAAGAAAACAAACACTTGTATCCTGAAGAACAAAAGACTCCTCTGCTGAAAAAACATCTTGAAGATAATTAAATTCCCGAGGATTATTCAGTGTGGCATGCACCAAGGTAAGTTCGTTATTCCGATATACAGGGGTCAGTGACTCAAGAAACAATTTACTCTCTGAAGTAAGCGCTCGCTGGGTCCAAAGCAAGGACTCTCTGGCATCAGAATTAAAAGAATCAAGAGAAAATAGATTAACCGCAGCCCAGTCATGGTTGCCAGCCACAGTAATCATTGTCAACTGCCTGACTATCTCAACGCATTTATTTGGGCTGGCGGCATACCCAATGACATCGCCTGTGCAAAAGTACTTATCAATTGATTCTTTCTTGCAGGCTGATACAACCGCCTCAAGCGCTTCTAGATTAGAATGCACATCGGAAAAAATAGCGTAACGCAAAGTTACCTAGTCCTGATATTAGGCTTAGTAATTAATCTACCCAATACTAAAACCTTTAAAACCGTTATCTGCCAGAGACCAATCTAAGCTTACATCACTAATATAGCTAGAGAAAGAATCTTTTATGCGAGCCAAAAAATCCTTAAGCTTTCCCTCTTCTGCTTGAGCCAACACCTCAACCCGGCCATCAGGCAAATTCTTTACCCAGCCTTTTATTCCCAGCTCATTAGCAATAATTTCTGCAGTAAAACGGAAGCCAACTCCCTGCACCCTACCGCAGTAATAAACATGCACCTGTTTCATAAATATAATCGGGGCGACAGGACTTGAACCTGTGACCTCAACGTCCCGAACGTTGCGCTCTAGCCAAACTGAGCCACGCCCCGTTAAAAATTGTTAAAGTATTTTTTATCTAGCAAACTGTATGCGATAGTATAACAAAAAAAGCTAATATTATCAATGATTTGATACTAGGCAGCATACAACACAAATTGCGGATAGTTTGACTGGGCAATACTTTAGAAAACTCTCTTTAATCATTAATCAACCGGATTATTTAACGCTAAAAGCTCTTTCTTGATTTCCTGATACTTTGATTCATCAATTGCCTTATAAATCTCCTGAGCCTGGCGCCAATATTCCCTTACCTTGTTTTTCTTGCCCATTTTCTTATACAACAAGCCAAGGTTATAGAATGCACCAGCAAGTTCTGGCCGGACATTAATCTCTTTAGAAATACTAACTGAGCGCATAAAATATTTTTCCGCCTCACTCCAATTATCCATCTCCACATACAACTCGCCAATCATATTGTAATCACAAGCCATACCTACCTTATTATTCTGCGCTTCATCAATTTTAAGGCCACGCAAGTAACTATCCTGTGCCTTTTGAAACTGTTTCTCGATAAGGTAAATCTCTCCTAAATTAAAATAATAATCACTCAGCTCATTTTGTAATTTTAGTTTCTCAAAAATAACGCGGGACTTTTCATAAAATTCCTTGGCACTTTCATAATCATTCTTATTAATAAAAACAAGGCCCATATCAAAATAATCGCATGCCAAATTATATTTATACTCATAGATATTCTGCCGCAAACGATTAATCTCAGAACTTTTTGTCAATAACTCAAGTGCCTTATCGTCATTTTTCTTGTCAATATACCAAACAGCCAGCTTACGCAATGCCCGTGCCTCATTTAATTTATCTTTATTTTCCCGGCTAAGATTAATAGCCTTGTCATAATACTCAAACGCCTTTGCATATTCCCCCTGCAGATGATAATTCCACCCAATTTCAGTAAAACTTGCCGCCAAATGCCGAAAATCATTTTTTTTCTCGCTAAAACGCGCATACTCAAAATAATATTTCAGGGCATTTTCCCTGTCGCCACTACGTTGATAAGCTTCGGCCAAAACCGGATACACTGCAAGAAAACTTGCATCCTTAGCGGTTATCTTATTACACAAAGCAATCGCCCCGCTATTATCACCGCGCGAAAACATCTTTTTTGACTGCATAAGTAAATAATAGTTGCTCGGATTTTTGCTGGGCAGCCAGAAATAAAGAAAACCTCCCAAAGAAATTAATAAAAGGCTACCAGATACCATGCCCAAGACTTTCTTGGACAAATGAACAATTTTCTTAGTTTTTTTTAACTGAGGCAAAGCTTGAGATTTAAAGAAAACAAAACCCGGATTTCCATAAAGCAAATGGCTTGCCCAATGAATAGACATGATCCCGTGTTCTCTGATTAATTTGATCCGGGCCAAACGCAAAGCTTCTCCAATAGGCTTACCGGAAACTAAATGCAAATAAAACTCCTGAGCAAAACTAAGGCTCGCTGTATCTTCAACTCTGCGAATAGTGCCAATATAATGCCTTACTCCGGAAAACAAAAATGCTGCCGCTAAACTATAGGCCTTTTTCTGATAATCAGGCTCAGGAATATTTACACTTTCTGCCGCAGAATGACAAGCATTAGAAAATATTAATGACGGAAGCGATACATCCGGGCCAATGCCTAAAATATCCTGCACCGTAAACCTGCCGTCAGAAAGCACCCAGCCGCTTCTTGAGGGGCTAGATTCATCGTATTCACAGTGGCCGGCAAAATGCATAATGTCATAATCCTGAAGATTCTTTTTTACATAGAGCCTGTCAATTAATGTTGATTTAAAATCAATGCGCACATTATTTCTTCTGCGCTCAAATTGATTCTTAATGTTTAAGCCCTCAAGATAAGCAGATTTTAAATCATTGGTAGGATTTGCCAAAATAAGCATCTTTGGCGCTGAAGAAAAACTACGGTATTGCACTGGCGAGCTTTCTGTTTTGGCCCGCACAACTCTGCCAAGGTTGAAATTTAAACACAAAAAATTTGCCCCGTCATAAAGAAGCTCCCAAGGAATATTCACCAGCTCTTCATCAATGGACAAAACTAAATCAAGAATGCCGGTTTTCTTTAACCTCTCCTTAATTTGCCGGCTAAATAAATGGCTCCAAAGTAAACTTCCGATTTTGGTTAATTGTTTTAAGGCATCCGGGCCCAAGTTCCCGCTTCTGTCTACTTTATTTAAAATTACAGCTAACTCTGTACACAAGCTCTCAATTTCAGTAAATGAAACAGAAACATCCGTATAATGCCTAAGCGTAGAAATATAATCCTCGGCCTCAAAAAGACCCATCTTAAGGCCAGAGTCCTGCCTTAGTATCTCAAGGACAAGAGATTTTTCTTTCTGCATTTCTTTAAGCCTTTACTTCCAGCAAGATTGAAGCAAGCCTTGCTTCAACACTAGATATTTCAACCTTATAAACACCAAGCGACACATGTTCAAACACCACCGAACCCGAATTTGCCAGATAAGACTCCAGCTCTAATCCTTCTCTAATCAAAGTTACCCTGAGATCCTTAAGCACCTGCTGTGTTTTCTTGTTCTTTACCACAATTATAAGATTAAAAACATTTTTATCTTTATTCTCTATCTTTACTTCTACTCTTATATCGTCAAAATCCTTCAGGATAACTACTTCATCTTTAAAATCTTTAATCTGCCTGCTGCGTAAAACAGGAGCAGGGATCAACTCAAGCCCTACTAAGCAATCACCGTTAGTATTGACAACTTCAAGTATTTTTTCTTTTAAGCGTAAAATAATCTCAAGGAATGAATCCTTCTTCTCTGAAAGGATCAAATTCTTTACCACATTCATAGAAACTTCCGGCACATTCAGTTTCTCCAAAGCAACAACTGGAAAATTAGAAGCAAAACTATCCATACAATCACTGCAGGTTAATAAATGCGCCTTAATATGCTCAAATTCATCTTTAGACAATAACCCGTCATAAAAAGAAGCAAGCACCTCCTCATTCACATGTTCTCCCTCAGAAACATGATTATCCTGTTTCCACTTCTTATAAACATGCTTAACAAATTTATCCAGATTATCCTGCATTATCTATACCCTCCCACTATAATAGACACACAAAAACTAAGAATCTAACATAAAACCTTTAATTTTAAAACACTCTCTGAGCTTCTCAATAATCCGCGATTTACGCATATCCAAAGCGGGCCTGCCTACCTGAAAATAGTCCTTCATATTTTCCATGGGAATACCACGAAAAATATTTAAATCTATAAACATCTTCTCGTCACTATTTAGAGCTTGTATACAATCCTTTAAATCATCAAGCTTTTCTTCTTTAGCCAAGTAATCATCCGTAGAGGCATTTTCATCAGCTATGATTCCTTTCAAGCTTAAATCATCCTCATCTTTTTGTTCATCCAAAGAAACTTCTGGCTTAATCCTGCGGATATAATTTAAAGTAAAATTTATGGTTACCTGCCTTAACCAACTTGCCAGCGAACAGCCGTTTTTAGCCTTAAATGTTTTTAACTTTTTATAGTCGTCTTTAATTAAAAAATAAAAAAATTCCTGAAAAATATCATGCAGATACTGATTGGAATTATAGCCTTTATTATTTAGAACCTGGTAAATATAATTGTAAATCAGGCGGGAATATTCCTTCAAGAATTCATCCCAAGAGTTATTGTCACCTTTAGCACATTTTTGGGCAAATTCTAGGTCTTCCATAACAATCTTATTATACCATTAAAACGTAAAAAACAAAGCAGGCGTTTCCTATAACTAGAAACGCCTGCCCTTATTTCTTCTACTAAAAAACTACTTAAAAAAACTATTTCTGATGATAAAAGAGGCAAATACAATAGAAACCATGGACATTAACTTAATTAAAATATTTAAGCTCGGTCCAGAGGTATCTTTAAAAGGATCCCCTACTGTGTCCCCTACTACCCCTGCCTTGTGCGCCAAAGAGCCCTTGCCGCCATGATGCCCCTCTTCAATATATTTCTTGGCATTGTCCCACGCACCACCGGAATTTGCCATCATTACTGCTAAAACAAAACCACAAACCGTTGCTCCAGTTAACAAACCTGCTACTGCCTCAACACCAATTAATAAACCAACTACAATCGGAGCAGCAACAGCCAAAAGCGAAGGCATAATCATTTCTTTTTGTGCTGCAGCTGTAGCAATA
>JACROS010000037.1 GCA_016214325.1 Candidatus Omnitrophota bacterium
TGGTGTGGCATTGATTCGCACCATTAGCGCATTAGATAAGCTAAAGCTTGAAGGCGACGAGAAAATTGGCGTTGCGATTGTGAAGCGCGCAATTGAAGAGCCTTTAAGAATGATTGCACAGAATGCCGGACTTGAGGGTTCAGTTGTAGTTCAGCGCATTAAAATAGAGAAAACAAATGTTGGTTATGATGTGAACCAGGATGCTTTTGTGGATATGATTGAAGCAGGTGTTATTGATCCTACAAAAGTAACTCGTTCAGCTCTGCAAAATGCTTCCAGCATTGCTTCACTTTTATTAACAACTGAAACAATTATTGCTGATAAGCCGGAAAAAGAAGATAAAATGCCGCCAATGCCACCAGGAGGCGGAATGGGTGGAATGGGAGGAATGTATTAAGGAAGTTCTTGGCTAATAAGCTATGATAAAAAGGGCTGTTTCCGAATAAAAGGAGACAGCCCTTTTTGTAAAAATATATTGACAAGAAGCCAAATAAAGAGTAAAATTTATTAACTTTTCAGGTAAACTACCCGTAAAGTCAGCTGTTTTCTTAACTTATTGTAAATCAAAGACTTAAACAAGGGAGATTATTTATGGCTGAATGGATAGGCATAGGCAGGCGTGCACGCAGATGTTACGGATTTGATGAAATTGCCCTGGTTCCTGGGGCTCAGACTGTTAATCCTAATGAAGTAGACACTAGCTTTGAGATTGATGGCAAGAAGTTTAAAGTGCCGATTCTTGCTGCAGCAATGGATGGTGTGGTGGATGTTAAGTTTGCAGTTGAGATGTCAAAACTAGGGGGTATTGCTGTAATTAATCTTGATGGCGTGCAGACCCGCTATGAAAATCCTGGAGACGTGCTTGATGAAATTTCTAAAGCCTCCCCTCAAAAAGCCACAGAATTAATTCAATCAGTTTACACCACTCCTATTAAAGAAAAACTAGTTTCAAAAAGAATTGCTGAGATTAAAAAGCAAAAAGGAAAAGCTGTTGCCAGCTGTATTCCTTCGCATGCAGAAAGATTCTCAAAATTAGCCATTGAAGCAGGGGTTGATATTTTTGTTATTCAATCTACTGTAACGACTACAAAGCACGTTGCAAAAGAATACAAGGTACTTGATTTATTTAAATTTTGCAAGTCAATAAAAGTGCCGGTAGTGCTTGGAAATTGCGTTACCTATGAGGTAACTGCAGAATTAATGCAAACCGGAGCTGCTGGCCTTTTAATTGGAGTTGGGCCAGGGGCGGCATGTACAACAAGAGGTGTTTTAGGGATCGGTGTGCCCCAGGTTACAGCTACTGTGGATGCTGCTGCCGCTCGCGATTTTCACCACAAACGAACAGGTAGGTATGTTACAATTATTACCGACGGTGGGATGAATCGAGGTGGAGATATTTGCAAGGCTTTTGCTTCTGGAGCAGATGCAGTAATGATTGGCTCAAGTTTTGCCCGAGCCATCGAAGCTCCCGGAAGAGGGTATCATTGGGGTATGGCTACTTCACATGTTAATTTGCCGCGTGGGACAAGGATTCAGGTTGGCACAACTGGAACATTAAAATATATTTTATTTGGCCCGGCAAAAGTTGATGATGGTTCACAGAATTTAATTGGTGCTTTAAAAACTTCCATGGGTTCGTTAGGAGCAAGCAATATTAAAGAAATGCATGATGTAGAAATTATAATTGCGCCATCAATTCAGACTGAAGGAAAGATTTTTCAGGTTGGCCAGAGAGTGGGGATGGGAAAGTGACAAGACAAACTATTTTAATTTTAGATTTTGGTTCTCAGTATACACAATTAATTGCGCGCCGCGTGCGTGAATGCAAGGTGTTCTCCCGGATAATTCCTTTTAATACTCCGGCAAAGGAAATTGCAGAAATGCAGCCTAAAGGATTAATTCTTTCCGGCGGGCCTGCGTCTGTAATTGAGAAAAAGTCTCCTTATCCTGATAAAGGTATATTTAAACTTGGTATTCCTATCTTAGGAATTTGTTATGGTATGCAGGTAATTACCGAAATGATGGATGGCAAAGTTAAGCATACTAAAGAGCGCGAGTTTGGAAAAGCAGAAATATTTATTGATGATAATCGCGATCTTTTTAGCCGTTTACCCGGTAATTTTACTTGTTGGGCGAGCCTTGGGGATCATGTAAAGAAATTACCTCCAGGTTTTATCATTAGCGCACATACTATGAATGCGCCGATTGCTGCGATTTCAAATAAAAGAAAGATGATTTATGGAGTTCAATTTCATCCTGAGGTTACTCATACAGAAAAAGGAAGCCAGATTTTAAGCAATTTTATTTCAAAGGTTTGCGGCTGTCTTGGGCGTTGGACAATGGAATCTTTTATAAAAGAGTCCGTTGAGAATATTCGTAGGACAGTAGGTAAAGATAAGGTTGTTTTAGGGCTTTCAGGCGGAGTTGATTCTTCAGTGGCAGCGTTATTGATTCATAAAGCTATTGGCAAGAATTTAAAAAGCATTTTTATTGATAACGGGGTCATGCGTAAAGATGAGCCTAAACAAATAAAAAATGTTTTTAAAGATATGTATCACCTAAACCTTGATTATGTTGAAAGAAGCAAAAGGTTTCTGGTGCGTTTAAAGGGTGTTACTGACCCCGAGGAGAAGCGTAAAATTATCGGGGATGAGTTTGTAAAAGTTTTTGAAGAAGAAGCTGAGAAATTTAAAGGTGTGAAATTCTTAGGGCAAGGCACGCTTTATCCGGATGTGATTGAATCTATTTCTGTAACAGGTGCTCCTTCAAGTAAAATTAAGAGCCATCATAATGTGGGTGGTTTGCCGGCACACATGAAATTAAAATTAGTTGAACCATTGCGGGATTTATTTAAAGACGAAGTTCGTGAAATTGGCAGGCAGCTTGGTTTACCTGATGTAATTATTTCTCGTCAGCCTTTTCCAGGCCCGGGGCTTGCAATTAGAATTATTGGAGAAATAACACAAGAGCGCCTTGATTTATTGCGTGAAGTAGACCGCCGCGTAATTGAAGAAGTTAAAAGCGCCGGGCTCTACGAGCAGATTTGGCAGTCATTTGCCATACTTTTACCAATTAAAAGCGTGGGAGTCATGGGTGATGAACGTACCTATGAAAATGTTGTAGCGCTTCGCTGCGTTGATAGTGTTGACGGCATGACTGCGGATTGGGTTAAGCTTCCTTATGAATTAATGCAAAAAATTTCCAATCGTATTATCAACGAAGTAAAGGGTGTTAACCGCGTAGTTTATGATATTTCGTCAAAGCCACCTGCAACGATTGAGTGGGAATAGTTTCGCATAGCGCTTGTCGCTAATTGCTTATCGTCAAACGATATGCGATGTGCGATTAGCGATTAGCCAAAATGCTTCATTCCGAATTTGTCCACCTGCATCTACATACCCAATACAGCCTTTTAGACGGCGCATGCCGCATACCTGAATTATTAAATCTTGCCAAGCAGTATAAAATGAATTCAGTTGCAATTACCGACCATGGAAACATGTTTGGTGCGATTGAATTCTATATTGAGGCGCAAAAAGCAGGAATTAAGCCGATTATTGGTTGTGAGGTTTATGTTGCTCCTGCAAGCCGCCATGAAAAAAACACTTCTTCAGAAGATTCTTCATACCATTTAATTTTATTGGCAAAAGATGAAACGGGCTATCAAAATTTAATGAAACTTGTTTCTATTGGTTATTTGGAGGGGTTTTATTATAAGCCTCGTATTGATAAAGAGGCCCTTGCACAGCACGCTAAAGGCTTGATTGGTTTAAGTGCTTGTTTAAAGGGAGAGATTTCTGTTCTAATTGAAGAGAAGCGTTTTAATGATGCTTTAAAAGCCGCTGATACGTATAACAACATCTTGGGAAAAGGTAATTTTTACCTCGAGCTTCAGGCGAACTCTATTCCAGAACAAAAAATCGTTAATGAAGGTTTGATTAAAATTGCTAAAGAATTAAATCTGCCTTTAGTTGCTACAAATGACGTGCATTATCTAACCAAAGAAAGAGCGCTTAGCCATGAGGCGCTTCTTTGTGTGCAAACTCAAACAACACTTAATGACCCGAACCGCATGCGTTTTCAGACGGAGGAATTTTATTTTCGTTCTCCTGCTGAAATGAAAGAAATATTTAAGGATGTCCCCGAAGCGATTACAAATACTACAGAGATTGCCAGCCGTTGTAATCTTGAACTTGATTTTAAGAAAATCCACCTGCCTAAATACGAGCCTCCTTCAGGAGAAAGCAAAGAAGATTATTTAAAAAATCTTTGTGAAGAAGGGTTAAAAAAAAGATTCTCCGAGGTTACTCCTCAAATAAGAGACCGCCTTGAATATGAGTTAAAAGTTATTATTAATATGGGATTTGTTAGTTACTTTTTGATTGTTTGGGATTTTATCCATTATGCAAAAAGCCAGGGTATTCCTGTTGGTCCTGGGCGTGGTTCTGCTGCAGGAAGTTTGGTGAGTTATTTATTGGGAATAACTGATCTTGATCCATTGAAGTATGGTTTGTTATTTGAGCGTTTTCTTAATCCAGAGCGCTTAGGTATGCCGGATATTGATATTGATTTTTGTTATGAACGCCGTCCTGAGGTAATTGATTATGTTACAAAGAAGTATGGACAGGAAAATGTGGCTCAGATAATTACTTTTGGAACCATGCAAGCTCGAGCTGTGGTGCGTGATGTGGGTAGAGTTATGGGAGTTGAGTATGCTGAGGTAGATCGGATTGCCAAGATGATTCCGTCGGAACTCGATACAACTTTAAAATCTGCTTTAGAGAGCGAGCCGGAGCTAAAAAATCTTTATCAGAATGACCAGCAAGTGGGCAAGTTGATTAATATTGCTCTTGCTCTTGAGGGGCTTAACCGTCATGCATCAGTGCATGCTGCTGGTGTTGTGATTGCAGATAGGCCGCTTAATAATTATATGCCGCTTTTTAAGACGGGTGACGATCAGATTACTTCTGGCTATAGTATGGGTATCTTGGAAAAAATCGGCCTTTTAAAAATGGATTTTCTTGGCCTTAGGACCCTTACTGTGGTAAATGAGACAATAAAGTTAATTAAAGAAATTCACGGCAAAGACTCTTGATGACCCGCAAACATATAAATTGCTGGCTGCGGCAAAGACTATGGGTGTGTTTCAGGTTGAAAGTTCGGGGATGCGCGATTTGCTTAAAAAACTTGTTCCAGATAGATTTGAAGATTTAATTGCGCTTTTAGCACTTTATCGTCCAGGGCCGATTGGTTCTGGAATGCTTGATGATTTTATGAAACGTAAACATAATTTGACTCCAATAAAATACGAGCATCCAAAACTCGAGCCAATATTAAAAGAAACCTACGGGATTATGCTTTATCAGGAACAAGTTATGCAGATTGCTTCAAGCATGGCTGGGTTTAGCCTTGCTCAAGCAGATCTATTACGTAAAGCTATGGGTAAGAAAATTCCCGAAATTCTGGAGAAGGAAAGAAAAAATTTTGTTACAGGTTGTGTTAAAAATAATATTAAAGAGAGCCTCGCCAGCAGGATTTTTGACTTGATTGAATATTTTTCTGGTTATGGATTTAATAAAAGTCATAGTACCGCCTATGCTTTAATTTCATATCGCACAGCTTATCTAAAGGCAAATTATCCAGTTGAATTTATGACGGCACTTCTCACATCAGAACGAGATAATACCGATAAAGTTGTTGAATATGTAAATGAAGCTGAGCATATGGGGATTAATATTTTATCGCCTGATATTAATACAAGCGAGGTGCTATTTAAGGTCGTGGACCAGAAAACAATAAGCTTCGGTTTATTGGCGGTAAAGAATGTCGGAGCAGGTGCTGCTGAATCAATTGTAAAGGCAAGAAATGAGGGTGGTAAATTTAATTCTTTAGAGGATTTGTGTAAACGGGTAGATTTACGCCTTGCCAACAAGAAAGTGTTAGAAGCTTTGATTAAATGCGGCGCAATGGATAGCTTTAAGATGCCCCGTGCCCAGATGTTTGCCGGCTTAGAAACAATTCTTGACTCTGCTTCTCGTCAGCAAAAAGAAAAAGCAAAAGGGCAGTTGTCATTTTTCGATACAGGCAGTTTAAATAATGGTTTTAAGTATCCAGCAAGCAATATTCCTCATGTTAAGGAATGGCCAGAACCGCAGTTGTTGGCTTTTGAAAAGGAGATGCTTGGTTTTTATATCTCAGGGCATCCGTTGGCGCGTTATGCAAAGCAGTTAAAGCGCTTTACCTCTTCGTCAATTACTGATCTTTTAAAGCACAAAGATGAGGATGAAGTAAAAATTGTAGGTTTAATTGTTAAGATTAAGAACACAGTAACTCGAGCAAAACAAGAGAAAATGGCAATTTTAAAACTCGAAGATCTTGATGGGTCAGTCGAATTATTGGTTTTTCCTCGTGCTTATCAAAAAGTGAGCCGCTATATTCAGCCAAATTCTGTTGTTTTGGTTAATGGAATCATTAATTTAAAGGAGGAAACTCCAAAAATCCTAGTAAATGATTTGTTCCCGTTTGAAGAAATTTATAAGATGATTACTGCAATGAGCATTAATTTGTCTGGTGTTCGGGAAAATATTTTTGAAACTTTAAAAGAACTTTTATCTGCCCATCGTGGCAGTATTCCAGTTTATCTGCATATTGATACCCCTGCTAAATCACGAGTTCAGCTTGTAGTTGGTGAAGGGCTTTATGTTGCGCCATCTGATCAGTTGATTCAAGAGATTGAGGATCTCTTGGGTGAAGAAAAGCTTTCTTTGGTAGTCTAAAAAGGGATCGGTCAACACATTCTTACCCCCTTGAGCCAAAGAAGCAAGGTAAGCCTTAAGTAGTTCATCTAAATCAACAGCAGCCGTCATCAACAGCCGTTTATCTAGATCAGGTTTTTTCTCTAGGGCTAATTGCCA
>JACROS010000023.1 GCA_016214325.1 Candidatus Omnitrophota bacterium
AAATATATTTATCAATTATATATTGGCGAAAGGAGGGATTCCATTTTAAATCCTGAGGAATGTTTGGCTGAATAACAGAGACTCTTAGAGGTTTACGAATTAAAGAAGTCGGTGTGCGTAAATGATAAAACCCATAGAAAATAACTACTAAGAAAATTACGACAAACAAAATTAAATTTCGAAAAACAACTAATTTCTGCCGCAAGCAAATAAATATTAAAACATTTGCCATGACCAATAAAAATGATACCCCCCATACACCGGTAATATCTGCAATTTGAATTATCGGCAATATTTTATATTGAGAGTATCCTAACAGCGCCCAAGGAAATCCAGTAAAAAGATGACTGCGGATGTATTCAAGTAAAACCCAGGCTGAAGGAATAAACAACATTAAATGGCGCGCTGGAAAAGACACAACGATAGAAAATAATGTTCCAAAAACAGCAAAATATAAAGCTAAATATAAAACTAAAACTATTGTTCCAATAAGAGTAACATGAACCAACCAGTAAATAGTACAAGACCAGAAAATAATTCCGGATAAATAAGAAATGAGAAAAACTTTTGTTTTTGATTTCTTACCAATGGCAAAGAAAAACGGCACTAACCCAAACCAAGCCAGCCACCAAAGATTAAGAGTGGAAAACGAGAGGCTTAAAACAACTGCAGAAACTATTGCCCACAGCATTTCTTATATTTCTTGCCGGAGCCGCAAGGGCAAGGATCATTGCGGCCCACTTTTGGATGATCTAATTTTACTGTCTTGTGTTCTTCTTTAACTTGAGCTAAATCTGAAGCATCTTCTCCATTACCCTGCTGCGGCCTTTCAAAAGGCTGAGCCTCAGGATGAGACAACTCCTGTGTCAAATGACTAAATGCCCCCTTAAACCTTTCAGGCTTTGCCGGCTGTAACTTAAAAAGAGTTTCAGCGGCTTCCTCTGAAATTAAACCCATCATTGTGCTAAACATACCAAATGCTTCACGTTTATATTCTATTAATGGATCACGTTGGCCATAGGCACGTAAGCCGATTCCCTCGCGCAGACTGTCCATGGCATACAAATGATCCTTCCATTTTGCATCAATAATCTGCAGATAAACCATATGCTCCATATGCCGCATCAAATCTACTCCCACATTTTTTTCTTTTTCTTCGTAAGCTGAAACTAAAGCTCCAAACATTTCTTCTTTTAAGGCTTCTCTATTTAAAGAGATGGCTTTATCTACATTCAATTCTACTGAAAACTTTAATTTAAACTCATTAATAAGCGCAACCAAATCTTTTTCTTCACAAGATGAATGTTCGCCAAAATAACCATGTACAGTGGAATCAATTATTTCTTTTAATGTATCAAAGATGCTTTCTTTTAAATTTTCCCCTTCTAAAATAGAGTGGCGCTGGCCATAAATAATTTCTCTTTGCTTATTCATTACATTATCATATTCCAAGAGCTGTTTTCTAATCTCAAAGTTATGCTGTTCCACACGACGCTGGGCAATCTCAATTGAACCAGCTACCCAGGGATGTTCAATTACCTGGCCCTCTTCTAAACCAAGCTTATCCATAACTGTAATTAAACGATCCTGCCCAAACAAACGCATTAAATCATCTTCAAGTGCAACATAAAATCTAGATGAACCCGGGTCGCCTTGCCTTCCGCAGCGGCCGCGCAGCTGATTATCAATACGCCTGGCTTCATGGCGCTCAGTACCTAAAACATGCAAGCCCCCTAATTGCACAACCTTTTCATGTTCTACTCGCGCCTCTTCTTTAAATCTATCAATAGTCTTTTTACGCTCAACATCATACTGTGGATCATCAAGGCTCAGCTGCTGTTTAATCAGGCTTCTAGCCATAAAATCAGGATTACCGCCAAGTAAAATATCCGTTCCACGTCCGGCCATATTAGTTGCAATAGTAACTGCCTTAAAACGCCCTGCCTGCGCAACAATTTGTGCTTCCATTTCATGATATTTTGCATTTAACACCTGATGTGGAATGCCTCTGCGTTTTAATAGCTCAGCAAGATATTCAGACCTATCAATAGAAATTGTCCCAACTAAAACCGGTTTACCCTGATTATAAAGCTCAGCAATTTCCTCAACTACTGCGCTGAATTTTTCTTTTTCTGTCTTAAATACACGGTCAGGAAAATTTTCCCGCACAAGCTGACGGTTAGTAGGAATAACCACAACATCCAAAGAATATATGCTTTTAAATTCATTTGCCTCTGTAAAAGCGGTACCGGTCATGCCAGCCAATTTCTCATACATGCGAAAATAATTCTGGAAGGTAACTGTAGCCAGCGTCTGATTCTCGCGTTCAATTTTTAACCCTTCTTTTGATTCCACTGCCTGATGCAGCCCATCTGACCAACGCCTACCAGGCATAAGCCTACCGGTAAATTCATCAACGATAATTACCTGTCCATCTTTTACCAC
The DNA here is from genome assembly GCA_016214325.1 of Candidatus Omnitrophota bacterium. Classification (GTDB taxonomy): domain Bacteria; phylum Omnitrophota; class Gorgyraeia; order Gygaellales; family Profunditerraquicolaceae; genus JACROS01. Next base: position 2,446 of record JACROS010000023.1, read on the forward strand.
GTAATCCACATCATGCTTAAAAAATTCTTTTGCACGCAGCGCCTGAATGGTCTGATGACGGTATTCAATTGTTTCAATATTATGTAAGCTCTCTACACCCCAAAGTTTTGCCGCCTTGGTCTCACCTTCATCAGTCAAGGCAACCGTCTGAGCCTTCTCATCCGCCAAATAATCAAATCCAGTTGTTAGGTCCACGCCTTTATATTTAGCATTAATCTCATCTTTTTCTGTAATTCGCCTTCCTTTAAGCTGTCCGACAATACGTGCAGCAGTATAATATTTATCAGTTGATTCTTCCGCAGGCCCAGAGATAATTAATGGGGTACGAGCTTCATCAACTAAAATTGAATCCACCTCATCAACAATAGCAAAATAAAACGGCCTCTGTACAAGATCCTCAAGGCTATATTTCATATTGTCACGCAGATAATCAAAACCAAATTCATTATTTGTGCCATAAGTAATGTCGCAGGCATAAGAGGCCTTTCTTTGAGCATCATTCATATCATGCTGGATAACTCCCAGAGAAAGTCCCAAAAATTCGTAAATCGGCCCCATCCATTCCCGGTCTCTGCGGGCAAGATAATCATTAACAGTAACCACATGTACACCCTTACCTAACAAAGCATTCAAATAAGCAGGAAGCGTGGCAACCAAAGTTTTTCCTTCACCAGTAGCCATTTCAGCAATCCGGCCTTCATGCAAAATTACACCACCTGCAATCTGCACGTCAAAATGCCTCAAGCCAATAGTGCGCTTTGAGGCCTCGCGCACAACAGCAAAAGCTTCGGCAAGCACATCTTCAAAAACCTTATTACGGGCAATTTTTATTTTCTCGCGCAATTTATCTTTTTCTTCCGGAATCGCAACTGCCAAAGAAGCCTCTTGCAGCTCTTTTATATGCGACTCTAGTTCCAAAGACTTCTTTTGAATCCGCTCCTTAAACTCTTCGGTCTTACCACGCAACTCTTGATCAGTAAGCTTTGAAATTTTTCCTTCAAAGTTATTAACTTCGCTCACGAGCCTAGCCACATCAAACATTTTATTCATAGAAGGACTAGGCATCTCAGAATGCAACTTGAGGTTAACATTTGAGAATTTATTATTAATTGAAGATTGCTTGCTTTTTAAAATAGATTGCTTAATAAATTTTAACATTTTTGTTTCCTTAAATAGGCCTCAATAAATTCATCCAAACCACCGTCCATGACTTTCCCCACATCCCCGGTTTCAAAATCAGTACGGTGATCCTTAACCATATTATACGGGTGCATCACATATGAGCGAATCTGGCTTCCAAACTCAATTTTCTTTTTCTGAGTTCCATACTGTTTAAATAATTCCTGTTCTTTCTTCTCACGTTCATGCTCGTAGATACGCGCCTTGAGAATTTTAAGAGCAGTCTGCTTATTCTGGAACTGCGAACGCTCATTCTGGCATTGCGCTACAATACCCGTAGGAATATGCGTCATCCGCACTGCCGAATCAGTCGTATTAACGCTCTGCCCGCCTGCGCCTTTTGAACGATAAACATCAATACGCAGGTCGCTATCAGGAATCACTAAATCAATATCTTCTTCCACCTCAGGAATGACATCAATAGATGCAAACGAAGTATGCCGGCGCTTATTAGAATCAAAAGGAGAAATACGCACCAACCGATGCACTCCGCATTCAGCCTTAAGATACCCGTAAGCATATTCACCGGAAATTAAAAGAGTGGCGTTTTTAATTCCTGCTTCCTCGCCATGAAGAATATCAATTGTGCTTACCTTATAGCCACGGCTTTCAGCCCAACGAGTATACATTCGTAAAAGCATACTTGCCCAATCACAGGACTCAGTGCCGCCAGCACCAGCATTAATACTTAAAATTGCACTGTTAATATCCAGCTCGCCGGATAAAAGCGTCTGAAAATCAAGTTTATCCAGCTCTATACGCAGAGCCTCAGAATCTCTCTTGAGATTGTCAATTAACTCTGTTTCTTCAACAGAAGCTATTTCAGCTAATTCAAATAACTCTTGATATTTCTTAAAAGCCGAACCCCACGGCTCAACAGTAATTTTTAAAGCCTTTAATTCTTTAACAACTTTTGTAGAACTTACAGAATTATCCCAAAAGCCTTCTTCTGACATCTTTGAAGACAGCTCTTGAATACGCTGCTCTTTATTAGCAACGTCAAAGATAACCTCTTAGTTGTTCAAGCTTTTCTTTAATATCAATCAGGTTTGATTTAATCTCTTCTAACATTTTATCCTCTTTATTTATGTTCTCTTAAAGCCCTTAAGTGACAATACAAATTCATCTTTGTTATCAGCAAATTCAATAGCAGTTTCCTCACTCACTAAGCCATCTTTAACTAATTTAATCAGCGACTGATTAAATGATTGCATGCCAAAAATATTACCGTCTTCAATATAAGGAGGAATCTCCCATGACTTAGCTTCTCGAATTAAGCGGCTTATCGTCGGCGTCAACAGCATCACTTCATATGCAGGAATTCGCCCGGAACCATCTTTTAAAGGCACGAGCCTTAAAGATATTACGCCCTTTAAAATATTAGCCAGCTGGCTTCTTACCTCCTGATGCTGGTGCGGCTGGAAAAAATTAACAATTCTTTCTACGCTTTGGCTGGCATTTACCGTATGAAGCGTACTTAAAACTAAAACCCCTGTCTCTGCCGCAGTAATTGCTGCTGACATTGTTTCTGCGTCTCGAATATTAGCAATATAAATAACATCCGGGCTCTGCAAAGTAAAAGAACGAAGCGCCACTGCATAACTTGCTACATCTAAACCCAGTTCACGCTGGTTAATTAAAGATAGCTTATCTTTAAAAGTAAACTCTATCGGTTCCTCAACAGTAAGGATATGTTTTTTCTTATTTGCGTTAATAAATTCAATCATACTGGCAATGGTAGTTGACTTACCACTGCCCATGGTTCCTGTAAGAAGCACCAATCCTCTTGTTTCCATAGAAAGCTTCTTTAAAACCTCCGTGGGCAAATGAAGCTTATCAAAACCATCAACACAATTATTAACGTTCCTAATAACAATAGAAGGATAATTTCTTTGAATAAAAATACTGACACGGAACCTACGGTCAAATTCCGGCATATACAAAGCAAAATCTATGTCCAGAGCTTCTTTTAGGCTTGCTCTCTGGCCGGGAGTAGTTATTTCTTCAGTTGCTTTATTAACATCTTCAAGGCTTAAAGTTTTATCGCTAAGGATAACTAATTCTCCATTTAACCTCAAACGCGGACAACCTCCGGCACGATAAAATAAATCCGAGGCATTCAAATCCACCATTTGCTTTAAGAAGTTTTTAATACTCATGCTTTCCTCCTATTGGCAAACATTATATCACTTTTTCATTTTTTCCGTAGGATTAAATTGCATGTATCTGGCAAACATCATTCTTGTCTGAGCATCCAATGCCGGCGGAGACCCTAAAACCAAAACAATAAAAGGCACAGTTACCCATTCCAGGGTCATAATTATATTCTTCCCCCAACTTACCTCTTTTGGCCTCGGAGGAAGAATTGCTCGGCTTAAAATAATCCAAGTAAGGCTGGTGGCCAGTGTAAAATTTAACAAAAGCCCGGTGATTTTTGGCAAATTATAACTAATTGCCATCTGTTTAAAGAATGCACCTCCCAATAATATCGGAAGCGGCCCGACAAAAACCAGAATTATTGCCCACACCGCCCAGGTAACATGATTCTCCAAGAGCTGAAATGAACGGCGGATCTTTGTGATTAAGCCGATCTTAGGCTCATTTAAAAACCCCATGACCACAAACGGGAAATTCTCAACCCCCCATGCCCATCTGCGTTTTTGCTTATATTGAATCACTACGGTTTTAAGAAAACTATCCGAATAAGCCACATCCATAGAAACAGTAATATATAAAGGAATAACCCGATAATCGCCTTTAAAATAAAGAAATGCTTTCCAATAAATTACAGAATCATCAGAAACCATATCCACCGGCCAATAATCAATATCCACCAGCGTCTTAAAACTCATACTGTGGCTTGAGAAAGTAACAAACTTTTCCAAACGCATGCTTTCAATCATCTGGCAAAATGAACCACTAATCTCCATTAGCCGCGCCAACGAAGGAGCTTGCCAGATATTATTGTTATAAACTGGAATTGGCTGATAACTTGATTGATGCGGTTTAGGACTAGTCAAGAAATGCTGGGTTAGGCAAGCAAAATATTCCTTGCCCACACAAGTATCAGCGTCAAAACAAGAAATAATTACCTTATCTAAAGATATCTCTTCCTCATTTAGAAAATCTTTAG